>CAKNNA010000026.1 GCA_930989765.1 uncultured Clostridium sp.
AATAAATCGAGGGCTTAACCACAATTTTAAATAAAAAAGAAGAAAAGCAATCGAAACTAAAACAAACATTTTTCATCTATGTATTTTTGAGTGTGCTATAAATTGCATACAATAATTTTCTAGTGATGATAACATTTAGGGTAATACCTGTTCCCATTCCGAACACAGAAGTCAAGCCTAAATGTGCCGAAGATACTTGCGGGTTACCCTGCTGGGAAAATAGGTTGTCGCTAGATTTTTTTTTGCTTTAAAATATTAATAAAAAATATATCACAATTGATTACTTTAATAAAAATATATGATATAATAAAAAGGAAATTAAAAAAATATATTTTGGAGGAAAAAAATGATAAAAACACCATACAACACACTAAATATAAATATTAACGAATTAGATGAAAATAAAGATGAAAAGATATTTAGAAAATTTATAAAAATGATAGAATGGATAGAAGACGAAAAAATTAGACAAAGAAATTATAAAAAAGAAGATAATCTTAATTATGAGGAAAGAAAAGAAAGATATATTCAAAATCAAGAAACTTATAAAAAGCTCTTGCAAATGCAAAAAGAGTGTATAGAAGCATATAAAAAAATAGCAACACAAGTAAAAAGAAAACAATATGAAGAAGAAAAAAAAGAGCAAACAAACATTAAAGAAAAATATAAAATAAAAGAAAATCCTGAAAGTGAAGAAAAAAATATAGATGCATACTCAAATTTAGGACTTAAAAACAGGATAAATGAAATTAAAAGAAAAGAAGAAATAGATATATATGATGATAAAATAAAAGAAAAATATGAAATGAAATTAGATGACATTGAAAATGAAACATATAAAATAATACAAGAATTAGATTCAATATTAATAAATGAAATACATACAGAAAATACAAGAGTACAAGCACTTGAAAAAGTCATAAATCAGCATATTAATAAACTAGAAAAAACTATAAAAGAAGAAGAAGAAATCAGAAAATCATATACACTTATTGCAAATAATGAAAGACGAAAACATTATGAACTGGAAAGAAACACATACGAAATAGACTTAGGACTTATAAGTGAGAATATTAAAATAGAAGAATATAAATCAAAAAGTATTAAATTAAAACAAGAACATAAAACAATGATAGAATTAATACCAAAAGCAAGAATATGGTACAATAGAGGTATTGAAGAAACAAAATCAAAATTAATAGAATATGTTATAAAAAAATATAAAAAGGAAACAGATAAAGAAGGAAAAGAATTCTGGCAATTTACAGGGCAAAATATAATATATACAGAAAATGATTTAAAAATGATGACAGAATTAATGCCAGAAATAGAAAATTATATAGCTAAATACTTATTATCATCAGAAAATATAGAAAAAAGTAAAAATCAAGGAAATTATGTTGGACTTATATATTTGAAAGATAATCAATTTAAAATAGTAAAAGAAAAATCAGCAGAAAGAATTGCAAAAAAAGTAGAAAAAATAAGAAACAAAAATAAGGAAAAAGAAAATATCAATGAAGGAAATGAAGAAGAACCAAGAATTGATTAGAATAAAATGAATATAAAAATAGAAATATAGATATTAAAAAATAAATAGCTTAAGAGAAAGGAAAATTTTAATATGTCAAAAGTAAAATGGAAGCCAGGAACATTTATATACCCCATTCCAGCAGTAATGGTTAGTTGTGGAAATATGGAAAAATCAAATATAATAACAGTTGCATGGACGGGAATATTAAATACAAACCCAGCTACAGTATATATATCAGTAAGACCAAATAGATATTCATACAATATAATAAAAAAAGAAAAAGAATATGTAATAAATTTAACAACAAGCAAACTCAGCTTTGCAACTGATTGGTGTGGTGTAAAAAGTGGAGAAAAAGTAGATAAATTTAAAGAAATGCATTTGCATAAAGAAAAAGCAAACTATGTAAAATGTCCAATGATAAAAGAAAGTCCAGTATCAATTGAATGCAAAGTAATTGAAGAAAAAGATTTAGGATCACATACAATGTTTATTGCAGAAGTCTTAGCAATAAATACAGATGAAAAATATATAAATGAAAAAGGAGCATTTGACATATCAAAATGCAACCTAATAGCATATGCAAACGGAGGATATTACTCAATGGGAAAAAAATTAGGGACATTTGGATATTCTGTAAGAAAAAGGAAAAAATAAACAAAAGTAAATAAAGGGGTGCTAAAATGAAAAAAAAGTTAATTATATTAGGAATAATTATAATATCATTAACAATTTTATGGAATGCAAAATCAAAAGCAACACATATAGAAACAATAGATTTTGAAGGAAGTTATTCTACAGACGATTTAGCAGGTAAATTTAACCCAGAAAGTATAAGTATCGAAAATAATAATGGAATGCAAAATAGTAGATGTCTGAAATTAACAAATGATGATTTTGAAACAACTCAAGCAAGTGTAATTTTTAAAAATTTAGATAATAATACAAGATATTATATTACAGCATATATAAAAACTAATAATATTACAACTGAAAGTGGAGAAGAAACAAATAATGCTGGTGCTTCAATATGGGCAAATACAATAGGAGTATCAGGTTTTACATCATCTAAAAGAATATATGGAACAACAGAATATAATCAAATTACATTAAGTGTATATCCAACTAATGGAGAAATAAGGGTATTAAGTGAAATAAGAAATGCAAAAGGAGAAGCATATATAGATAATATAGAAATAAGCTCTAAAGATGCAATAAACTTAATAAGTAATAAAGGAAATATACTATTAAAAGTAGACCAAGATATAATAAATGAAATAGGAAAAGATAATCTACAAAATTGGGTAGAAAATATGCAAATAGCATATGATGACTTATATGAGTTAACAACAGTAAGACCAGAAACACGTAATGAAAATGGACCAATAATATTAGATATTTTATTAACAGATGATGAAAAAAAAGAAGGAGCAGCAGCATATTCTCAAAAAGGTGGAGTAATATATGCATACAAAAGTAGTATGATGGAAACATTCAAAGAAATAATAGAAAGAGACAGAGAATGGATATTTGGAATGTTACACGAACTAGGACACCAATTTAACTTTAATCAAGCTTGGAACTTTGAACAAGAAGCAGGAACAGATTTTATAATTGCATATATTGCAGAAAAAGAAAACTTAAAAACAGCACCACCAGAAGTGCCTGATGATGTATATGAAGAAATATATAATAATGGTGGAACAATAATAGATATAATGGAATATTTAAGTGAATATTATGGATTTTTAGGTGAGCCATCATTATATGATGGAGAAAAATACAAAAACTGCAGTCCTTTTGGAAATGCATATAAATTTTTATTAGTAAAAAATGAAATTGGTTGGGACAGTATCAAAAAAGCATATGCAAATATTCATAAAACATATGGAAAAAATTTTGAAGGAACAAAACTTGAACAATTCGATATATGGACAAATGAATTAACTAAACAATCTGGACAAGAAATAAAAGCACTATTTACAACTAAAGAATGGAATGCATTACTAGAATATTGTGGTGCCTTTACAGGCTCACAAGTACAAAAAGTAACAATTAGTAACCAAAATTTAGTAATAAATAAACAAAGTAATACTGATATAACACTAACAGCAAATATGACTCCTAATATAGGAAAGCTTGACTTTACAAGCAGTAATCCTGAATTAATACAAGTAGTAGATGGAAAGCTAAATTTGATAAAGGATGGTAAGGTTACAATAACAGCAAAATCTAGAGAAAGTGGAAAAGAAGCAACATGTAATATACTACTAGACAGAAAAGAGCCAGAAGTAACAATAAGTTACTCTAGTACAAGACCAGTAAATACAAGTATTACTGTAACAATAAAATCAAAAGATGAAGAAATAATAATAAATGATAGTTCTTGGCAAAAAGTAAATGAAAAAGAATATAAAAAAGAATATAATAAAAACACTATTGAAAATGTGCAAATACAAGATATTGCTGGAAATATAATGCAACAAAATATAAATGTAGAAAATATAGACAAAGTGCCACCAGTTTTAAATATTGAATATAGTAATAAAAATCCAACAAACCAAACAGTAGATGTAAAAATAACAGCAAATGAAAAAATAAACAATGTACTTGGGTTTGAACTATCAGAAGATAGAACAGTTCTTACAAAAACATTTATAAATAACTATTCACAATATATAATAGTAGAAGATTTAGCAGGAAATACATCAAAGATATTTATCGATATAACAAATATAGATAAAGAAGTGCCAACATTTGAAATAAATTATAGTACACAAGAAATAACAAATGAAAACATATTTGTTACAATAAAAGCAAATGAAGAAATAACAATACAAAATGAAGAATTCAAAAAATTAAATGAAAAAGAATATGAAAAGGAATATTTTGAAAATACAAAAGAAACCATAATAATACAAGATACCGCTGGTAATACAGTAAATGCTGAAATAAGCATAGAAAATATAGATAAAATAAAACCAGAAATTACAATAAACTATAGTACAAAAGAACTTACAAACCAAGATGTAAAAGTAACTATAAATTCGAATGAGCAAATTCAAGAAGTTGAAGGATTTAAATTATTAGAAAATAATACCAAACTTGAAGCAACATTTAGTAAAAATACATCAAAAACAATTGAAATAAAAGACATAGCGGAAAATGCAATAAATGCAGAAATAATTATAAATAATATAGACAAAATAGCACCTAAAATTACAGTAGAATATAGTACAAAAGAAATAACAAATAAAGATGTAATAGTTACAATAGCATCTGACAAAGAAATAAAAGAAGTAGATGGTTGGAATTTGTCTGAAAACAAAAAAAGCTTAACAAAAACATATAAACAAAATACAGAAGAAAACATAGTAGTAACAGACAATTATGGAAATACAATTAATGCAGAAGTAAAAATAGATAATATAGATAAAATAGCACCAAATATAACAATCCAAAAAGATATTACAGAATTAACAAACAAAGATGTAACAGTAAAAATCGTATCAAATGAAGAGTTAAAAAAAGAAGATGGATGGAAAGTAATAGATGGAGAAATGTCAAAAACATATGAAGAAAATACAAATGAAAAAGTAGAATTTGAAGATTTAGCCGGAAATAAAACAATAGTAGAAATAAATATAAACAACATAGATAAAGTACCTGCAAAAATAGAAGTAGATTATGTTTATAAAGATAATAAAGTAAATGTTATATTAACATCAAGTGAAGAAATACAAAAAATAGATGGATGGACTTTAGACAATACTCGGAAAAGTGGCACAAAAAGAATATACTAAAAACACAAATGAAACCATAGAAGTAATGGATATAGCAGGAAATAAAACTAACATAAATATTTTAATTGATAATATTAAAGTAGAAGAGCAAAATACTAATGATAATACTATAAAGCCGGGAGATTTGCCAGGTACAGGATTGAAACAAATTTTAATTATCAGTATAGTAATATTGAGCATATTTGCTGTTGTAGTATTTATTAGGTATAAGAATATGCTTAAATAAATTGAATTTTGGAAAGAAAATTATTTAGACCATAATTAGACAGAAAAACAATGTTAAAGGGGGACATCAAAGTTTATTTAAGTCACAAATAATGTATTTTAGTAGAGTAGCCAAAATAGAAAATAGTAGATGTAATTTAAAATATTTTCCGTTCGATTGGAATGAAGAATAGAGTTTGTTGGGTTTTCGAATGAGGAATGTTCATGGTACCCGAAGAATGAGGGGGTCTGAATGAAAGAGGCTCATGAGAAAGCCCTACAAACTCTTTCTGAATGCAATGAGTAGGAAAATATTTTAAATTACATCTACTATTTTCTATTTTGGCGGATATAAATATTTTTCTTAACTTAAATGTATTGAAGTACCTTTTGATATTTTGAGAATATTTGGTTTAGCAACTCTTTTAAATTAAAAGTTATGAATTATAACACGAAATAATTAAAATATCAAGAAATTTTCATAAAATCATTGACATAAGTAAAAAAAAATGATAAAATACTCCAGTATATGTAAAAACATATGCTCACATCGTTTCAAAAAAAGTAATGTTAAATACGGAGGTGTATTAATATGGCAGCAAAAGGACCAAGAGAAAATATAACATTAGAATGTACAGAATGCAAAAACAGAAATTATACAACAACAAAAAACAAGAGAAACAATACAGATAGATTAGAATTAGTAAAATATTGCAAATTTTGTAAAAAACGTACAACACACAAAGAAACAAAATAAAAAGCTATTTTAAGGAGGATATAAAATGGCTAAGAAAGAAGCAAAAGTAAATAATAAAGAAAATAATAAAAACAAAAAAAGTTTTTTCAAAGGTTTTAAAGCCGAATTAAAAAAAGTAATTTGGCCTACACCAAAACAATTATTTAATAATACAGTAGCGGTAATAGCTATAGTACTAATAACAACATTAATGGTATTTTTATTAGACTTAATATTTGAATCAGCAAATAAATATGGAGTAGATAAATTAAAAGAAATTATTGCTACACAAGAAAATGAAAATACTGAGGCAGAAAATACTTCAAATAATGAAGTAGATGCAAACCAAACATCTACAAATGAAAATCAAGAAGCAACAGATACAAATAGTGCTGAAGGTGAAAATACAGCAGAAAATACAGATAATACTCAAAGCGAAAATACAGCAGTAGAAGAAAATACTGCAGAGTAAAATAAAACTGTAAAAAATTGTATCTAATAAAAAACAAAGGTTTGCAATATAAAATTAATATAGAAACATGTAAAAATACAAAATCAAAGGGAGGCTAAAAAATGTCTCAAAAAGATTATGACATGAATCCAAGATGGTATGTTGTACACACTTATTCAGGATATGAAAACAAAGTAAAAAAGGACTTAGAAAACACTATAAAAAACAGAGAATTAGAAGAATATTTCTTTGATATTATAGTTCCAATGGAAGAGCAAATAGAAATAAAAGATGGAAAAAGAAAAACAAACTTAAAAAAAGTATTTCCTGGATATGTACTAATAAAAATGATTGTAACTGAAGAAACCTGGTACATAGTTAGAAATACAAGAGGAGTTACAGGATTTGTAGGCTCTGGAACAGACCCAATACCACTAACAGATGATGAAATAAGAAATATGGGATTTGAAGAAGCCACAATAAATGTAGATTACGAAATAAATGAGCAAGTACAAATAATAAATGGACCATTTGAAGGATATGTTGGTACAGTTCAAGAAATAAACAAAGAAAAACATAAAGTAAAAGTATTAGTTTCAATGTTTGGTAGAGAAACACCAGTAGATATGGAATTCTCACAAATAAAGAAAATTCAATAAATGAAAAAACAAAAAGGGAGGTGCCATTAAAATGGCAGAAAAAGAAATTAGTAATATAATAAAATTACAAATTGAAGCTGGAAAAGCAACACCTGCACCACCAGTAGGACCAGCACTAGGATCAAGTGGTGTTAATATAATGCAATTTGTTAAAGAATTTAATGATAGAACAGCAAACCAACCAGGAATGATAATTCCAGTTGTAATTACAGTATATAAAGATAAATCATTCGAATTTATAACAAAAGTACCACCAGTAGCAGTACTAATTAAAAAAGCAATAAAAATAGAAAAAGGCTCAGGAAAACCAAATAAAGATAAAGTTGCTAAAATAACAAAAGAGCAAGTAAAAGCAATTGCTGAGCAAAAAATGCCAGATTTAAATGCTGCATCAATAGAAACAGCAATGAAAATGGTTGAAGGTACAGCAAGATCAATGGGTGTAGTTGTTACAGAATAAAATTTTTAAGTAAATTAAAAGTTTGGCAAACCAAATTACCAAACTAAAATTATATAAAAATAAATTGGGAGAGTAAAACTCGTTTGAACCAAAAGGAGGAAAAAATGAAAAAAGAAGCTAAAAGATATCAAGAAAGCAAAAAACTAATTGAAAAAGACAAATCATATGGAATCAAAGAAGCTTTAGAATTAATTGAAAAAATGCCAAAAGCAAAATTTGATGAAACAGTAGAATTACATGTAAAATTAGGAGTAGATTCAAAACATGCAGACCAACAAGTTAGAGGAACAGTTGTATTACCAAATGGAACAGGAAAAACACAAAAAGTACTTGTATTTGCCAAAGGACCAAAAGCAGAAGAAGCACAAAAAGCAGGTGCAGATTATGTTGGAGCAGAAGAATTAATTCCAAAAATTCAAAATGAAAACTGGTTTGATTATGATGTTGTTGTAGCAACACCAGATATGATGGGAGTTGTAGGAAGATTAGGTAAAGTATTAGGACCAAAAGGATTAATGCCAAACCCAAAATCAGGAACTGTTACTATGGATGTAACAAAAGCAATAAATGAAATAAAATCTGGTAAAGTAGAATATAGACTAGATAAAACAAATATTATACATTTAGGATTTGGAAAAGTATCTTTTGGAGCAGAAAAACTTGCTGAAAACTATGAATGCATAATAAATGCAATCATAAAAGCAAAACCAGCAGCAGCAAAAGGACAATACATAAAGAGTATAGCAATTGCAACAACAATGGGACCAAGCTTAAGTATTGAACAATAATATTTTTGAAAAATATAGCTAAAAAGTTTAAAATCAATTAAAATGAAAAATTTAAATAAATATAGATAAGCCAAAGACAGTAGGCAAAAATAAGTCCTACCGAGGTTAGAAAAAGCTATAATCTAAATAGCACTCTAAATTTCGGTAAGGATTAGAGTGTTATTTTTTAAAATAAAATAAAAAGCATTACTTAGGAGGTGAAAAGAGTGGCAAGTGAAAAAATATTAAACCAAAAGAAAGAAGAAGTAACAAAATTAGCAAATGAAATGAAAGAAGCAAAATTAATACTTCTAACAGACTACAGAGGAATAAATGTTGAAAATGTAACAACATTAAGAGCAGATTTAAGAAAATGTAATGCTAAATATTCTGTAATAAAAAACAATATTACAAAAAGAGCATTACAAGAAGCTGGAATTGAAGGTTTAGATGAAAAATTAGAAGGACCTACAGCAGTAATAATGAGTAATGAAGATTACTTAGAACCATCAAAAATAATATATAACTTTAGCAAAGACAATGATTATTACAAAATCAAAGCAGGAGTTATAGATGGAAAAGTAATGACAGCTGAAGAAATAGTAACTTTAGCAAAACTACCTTCAAAAGAAACATTATTATCAATGCTTGCTGGAGCATTACTTGCAAATATTTCAAAATTTGCAGTTGCACTTGATCAAGTAAGAATACAAAAAGAATCAGGAGAAGGTGTACAAGATTAATTTAAAATCTGATAAAGAATTGTTAATAAATAACAAAAAATTAGAATAAAAAAATTTAGTGAGTAAATCACAAATAAAAATTATAGGAGGATTAAAAATGAACAAAGAAGAATTTATTGAAGAAATCAAAAAAATGTCTGTAGTTGAATTAGCAGACTTAGTAAAAGCTATAGAAGAAGAATTTGGAGTATCTGCAGTAGCTGCAGCTGCACCAGTAGCAGGAGCTGCACAAGGAGAAGCTGCTGCAGAAAAATCATCATTTAATGTAGTATTAAAAGAAGCAGGAGACCAAAAAATCAAAGTTATAAAAGTAGTTAGAGATGCTACAGGATTAGGTCTAAAAGAAGCAAAAGACTTAGTTGATGGAGCTCCAAAAGTAGTTAAAGAAAATGTAGCAAAAGAAGAAGCTGAAGACTTAAAAGCAAAATTTGAAGAAGTTGGAGCAGTTATTGAACTTCAATAAGACATTAAAACTTATTTATAAAAAACTTATGAAAATAGCGAATATTACATAACAAGAAAAAGTAAATATTCGCTATTTTCTTTTAAAATATAAGTAAAAAAGTTTTAACATAAAAGAATAATAAGGAGCATAAAATGAGTAAAATAGGAATAATTCTTGCAATGCATGAAGAGTTTGAAGAAGTAGTAAAAATTATGACAGAAAAAACTAAAAAAAGTATAAAAAATGTCTTATTTATAGAAGGAAAAATTGAAAATACAGATTGTGTAATAGTAGAAAGTGGAGTTGGAAAAGTAAATGCAGCAAGAATAACACAAATGATGATTGATAAATTTGATATAGAATATATAATAAATTTAGGCTCTGCAGGTGCATTAAATCCAAAATTACAAATAGGAGATATAGTAATAGGAGAAAAATTGGTACAACATGATTTTGATATAACAGCATTTGGACATAAAAAAGGATATATTACAGGTGTTGGAGAAATGTTATATAGTAATATAGATTTACTAAACTATTTTAAAGAAACTATAGAAAAAATGTCTAAAGAAACATATAAAATAAAAATAGGAACAATAGCATCAGGAGATATTTTTTGTACAGATCCATATATGAAAAATAAAATATTTACAAAATTTAATGCAGATTGTGTCGAAATGGAAGGAGCAGCAATAGCACAAGTAAGTTATCTAAACTCTATACCATTTATTGTAGTAAGAAGTATATCAGACTCACCAAATGGAAAAAATGCAATAACTTATGACAAATTCTTAGAATTAGCTTCGAAAAGATGTGCTAAAATATTAAAAGAATTTTTCAAAATTAGAAATTCAATATTAAATAAAGAGGAAGAGAGGATATAAAAATGCTAGAAGTAATTCAAGAAACATTAATAGATAGTATAAAAATATTACCATTTTTGTTTATAACATATTTAATAATGGAATATATAGAGCACAAAATGAAAGAAAAGTCAAAAAAAGCGATTCAAAAATCTGGGAAATATGGACCAATAATAGGAAGTATACTAGGAATTTTTCCACAATGTGGGTTTTCAGTTTCAGCAACAAACCTTTATGCAGGTAGAGTAATAACACTTGGAACACTTATTGCAATATATTTATCAACATCTGATGAAATGTTACCAATACTTATATCTGAACAAGTATCACCAATAATTATAATAAAAATATTAATTACAAAAGTAATTATTGGAATAATAGCAGGATTTGCAATAGATATTGTTATTAATCAAATAAGAAAAAGAAAAACTAGCCAAGATAGTATAAAAAGCGAGAAAGAAGAAATAGACATAGGGCACTTATGTGAAGAAGAGCATTGTCATTGTGATGAAAAAGGAATATTAAAATCTGCAATAAAACATACAATTAATATATTTATATTTATAATAATAATAACATTTATTATAAATACAGCAGTATATTTTATAGGAGAAGAAAATATTTCAAATCTATTATTAGATACTGTATTTTTAGGTCCAATAGTAGCAGGATTAATTGGTTTAATTCCAAACTGTGCAGCATCTGTTATTTTAACTAATATGTACTTAGAAAATGTAATATCAGCAGCAAGTTTAATTTCAGGATTATTAGTAGGAGCGGGAGTAGGACTTGCAGTATTATTTAAAACAAATAAAAATTTAAAAGAAAATATAAGAATTGTAATTTTATTGTATTTAATAGGAGTAATTTCAGGATTTATTATACAAGGGTTAGGAATTAATTTCTAATTTTAATGAAAAAATATATAAAAAGAAGAGTGTGTCCTAAAATATCAAATAGTACACACTCTTTTTAATATTATAAAATTAAAATAAATTTTTGAATTATATATCAAAATAAATTAGATTTTATCCATTAGGATTACCTTTTTTTAAATTTACCACAATTGCATCATCATTATCAAACAAAAATTTTGAATCTGTATCATCAGTTTGAATTGGATTAATTTCATTTCTTTCATCTTTAAAATCCAATTTTTTAGGGTTAAATTTTTGTTTTCTATGTGTATCATTATCATCTTCAGTTGCTGTTGTAACACCATCAGAATATTTACCAAAGTCGTAGAATTTAACTTTTTGTGGTTCTTTATATTTTGCATCTAAATAATTAAGTTTTCCCTTACCAACTAAAGGTTTACCATTAGAGCCTTTTATTTTGTACGCACATTCTTTATTTTTCATAGTCTGTAATTTACCAGGTTTAAAATATTTTACAAAGTCCCATTTAACATTACCATATTTTTTGTCATATTCCATTTTTTCCATATCCATACTATTAGAATAAACCCATTCACGGTGTGTTCCAAATTCATCTGACCACCAATTTAAATCTTCTATTGTAGCATTTCCTGTAAAAATCTTATTTGCACAGTTAGATAGAATTGTTTGTTTGTAATTTTCTTTTCCGTCTTTTATATCTAATTGTGATAAATTCTGTGCAGAAATTGTTGTAGATACTTTATATTTTCTATACATAGTAAATATTGGTTCTGTTGCAGGACCTATAAAATCTGGAAATTCATCTATATATAAGAAATTTGGAACTCTAGTATTTTCATTTCCAGGTCTTCTTAAAACAGCATTTTGCATTGCAACTAAGAAGAATAATCCAAAAGCTTTGTGACTAGTTGCACCTAAATCTCCACGTCTTGTACATACAAATGTAATTTCACCATTTGCAAGCATTTTATCAAAATCAATGTTATTATGCCTATTACATAAAATTGTTTTTACACCAGGCATTCTTAATAAATTATCTAATTGTGTAACAGCAGCATAAATAGATTGCTCTGTATATTTTTTTGCTGAACCATCTTTGTAAAAATGTTTTTTAAAATAAGCTATTTGAATTGCATATTTTTCTTTTAAGTCTTCATCATGAGCCATGATTTCACACATTTTTTCAACTAACTCAAAATTAGTAAACATTTTAAGCATATCTTCTAAGTTTGGTAATGATCCTTCATTCATACGAGGATACATTTCTTTTAAAAGTATTGCTACATTTTCAACTGCCTGCATAACAACATCATCACGATAAGCATCTTCAAACTCTTTGTGTGAGTCAATATACATAGATTTTAAAGCAGATGAAATAGTAATTGCAATTTTTGCAGGGTCATCATATACAAATGGATTTAACCCTTTTGAGTTTATATCAGATGGATCTACAATATTATATGGTAGTTTAAAGTTTTTACATACACTTATAATGTGGTCTGAAATTTCTCTATCAGGTGAAAGAACAGTCGCACCACAATCTCTATAAATTAATTCAGGTCCATCACTAAGAAGCATTTTTTTAACATATGCTTTATATAAAGTATCTTTTCCAGTAGATGGAATAAGCATATTTAAATTAAAATTATCATTTAAATAATCATTATCATAAGGTCTATTTAAAACAGCAATTCCAGTTTTCAAAGCAGCATAACCTAGTTCTTTTGAGACCTCTCTATAGAAAAATTTACGCTCTAAATCTCTTGCAATTAATGGCTCAAAAATTAAAGATGTTTTTCCTGTTCCAGTTCCACCACAAACAAATAATGGTTGAAATCTTGAAGCCTCTGGAATTAATATTGTTTTTCCTGTTTCTTCATCCTTACATAAAAATACTTCATTTGTATAAGGTCCATGACCTGCTTTTTGGTTAGATAAATCAATTCCACCATAATCCCATATAGAACGAGTTTGATCTTTACTATCTGCAACATCAAAGTATAAAAATTTAAATACTTTATAACCAACAACTATTGGTATAAATATTAAAACAGATGTTATAGCAGGTCTAAATAACTCTGAAAAATTTGTTACTAGGTCTACATATCCGGGGTACTGATGTTAAAAATAACCAAATTCCTAAATCAAGCCATTGCATAAACATAGATACTGCAATAATTGCAAGACCTATTATATATACATAAAATAAAGTTACTTTTTGAGCATAGGAGCTTGCAAATTCTGATTTCCCAGAAAATAAAAATGCAAATATTGGACATGCAAGTGCAAAAGTATATTCTATAGGTCCCCAGTATGAGTATGATGCACCTGTAAATATCATAAGTAACATTTCAACTATTCTATCTACTGCTAAATAAACAGAAATTAAAGTCAAGACATATGTTGCAAAAGTATTTCTGCTAGTATTTAATTTCTTTAAAAATTTATCTATTACATTCATAGGAATTGTTCCTTTCATTAATTAATTCATACATATATATTATCTTATAAAATAGTGAAAAAATCAAGTGTTTTTAAAGTTTTTACTAAATTAAATTACTAACTAATAATATTAATAATAAAAAGATTTAAAAAAATTTAACATAAATTCCTATTTTTTACATATAATATAAAAAATAAAATTGAATAATTTTAAAATCCAGAATAGGACAAGATGTAAAATAAGGAGGTTTTTATGCAAGAAGAATTTAAAAAAGAAGTAAGTTTAATAGAAAAAAATGAATTTGAAAAAGAAGCAGATTTAATAAGAATTATTATAAAAACTAAAGAAGAATTAAAAAATGCAAATAAAAATTTTGAATTTGCAGATAATGATTTAATTGATTATTATATTTATGAGATAAAAGCAAACCAAGCAAAATTAAATTATCTTATAAAAATAGCTAAAATAAAAGGAATAAATGTTGATTTTATAAAAGACATGGAATATAGATTTTGGGAAGAAGATGCAGTTTAAGTTCAGAAAATAGTAGTAATATTTGTCCATAAAAAAACATAAAGATGTAATGAAAAAAATAAAAATAAAAGATTAAAACTTTAAAATTTGAATTCATTATGACTACATTATTTGTTGGAGGATTTTTATGGATATTAATATTATTGCATTTTTAGCATGCATATGTTTTATTTTTATATTTGGAAGAATTTTTATAGTACCAATAAAAAAAATCTTAAAAATAATTTTTAATTCAGTATTAGGTGGAATAACAATATTTTTGATAAACCTAATAGGAACAAATTTTGGCTTTCATATTGGATTAAACTTTTTCACAAGTATATTACTAGGAATACTAGGTATGCCAGGAGCAGTTTGCTTGATAATTATAAAATTATTAATAGAATGAACTTTGGGCGAACTTTGAGTGAACTTTGGGGACGTTCCTTAAAGTTCATTTTTTTATTTAATTGTAACTAAATTTAAAAATAGAAAATGAACTTTAAGGAACATCCCCAAAGTTCATATATAATTCTATTTTATTCAACTGTTACAGATTTCGCCAAGTTTCTAGGCTTATCAACATCTAATCCTTTTTCTTTAGAAATATGATAAGCAAGTAATTGAAGAGGTATAATTGAAAGTATAGGAGATACAAAAGTAATTGTATCTGGTATTTTTATAACTTCGTTGAAACTATTATAATCAACATTTTGATTTGTAACTACCAATGTTTTAGCTCCACGAGTAATAACTTCTTGAATATTACTTATAGATTTTTCAACTAAATTTGGGTCAGTTAAAATACTAATTACAGTTATACCATTTTCTATTAAAGCAATAGGTCCATGTTTTAATTCTCCAGAAGCATAGCTTTCTGAATGGATATAAGAAATTTCTTTAAGTTTTAAAGAGCCTTCTTTTGCGACAGTTTCGTCAATTCCTCTTCCTAAGAAAAATATGTCTTTTTCTTGGTAAATTGATTTAGAAAATTCTTTTATTTTATTATCACATTTTAAAGTTTCTTCAATTTTTTTAGGTAACATCAAAATTTCTTGTTTTAAAGATGTAAGTAAGTTACTATCACAAATTTCTAAAGTTTCAGCAAAGTATATAGCTAAAATATTTATTAATATAACTTGTGATGTATAAGCTTTAGTAGATGCAACAGCAATTTCTGGACCTGCATGTGTATATATAGAAAAGTCTGCTTCTCTTGTAATTGAACTACCAATTACATTTGAAATTGCAATTGTTTTTGCACCTTGAGACTTAGCAAGTTTTAAAGCTGCAATAGTATCTGCAGTTTCTCCTGATTGAGATATAAAAATACATAATGTTTTTTCATCAATTATAGGAGAGCGATATCTAAATTCTGAAGCTATATCAACTTCTGTAGGAATTTTGCATAATTTTTCTATAGAATTTTTACCAACTAAACCAGCATGCATAGCTGTACCACATGCAACTATATAAATTCTATTTAAACTAGATAAATATGCTCTGTCTAAAACACTTAATTCTTCTATTTCACACTTCAAATCTGGAGAAATTCTTGAGCCGATTGTTTCACGAATAGCAGTTGGTTGTTCATAAATTTCTTTTAACATAAAATCTTCAAAACCATCTTTTTCAGCAGATGATGCATTCCATTCAATATTTGTTGTATCTTTTTTAATTTCATTTAAATTACTATCAAAAAATCTTGCTTCATTTCTTGACAATAAAACAAATTCTAAATCATTTAAAAGATAAAAATCACGTGTATATGAAAGTATTGCTGGTATATCTGATGAAATATATTTTTCATTTTCACAAGTACCTATAACTAAAGGACTATCTTTTCTAACAACTATCATATTATCAGGATAAAGATTAGATATAACCTCTATTGCAAAACTTCCTTTTAAATCTAAAGAAGCTCTTTGAACAGCTTTTAAAAACTTAGTAGTAGATTTATCTGATTTTTCTTTTTCAAAATAATAATGAATTAAATTAGGAATAACTTCAGTATCTGTTTGTGAATAAAAATGATATCCATTATTCTCTAAAAAGCTCCTAAGCTCATTATAGTTTTCAATAATTCCATTGTGAACTACACTAAAAGTTTTTGAGTTATCTTGATGTGGGTGAGAGTTTTCTTTAGATGGCTTTCCATGAGTTGCCCATCTTGTATGAGCAATACCAATAGTTCCTTCTAAATTATCAATTCCTTCTATATTATTTAAATTTTTAACTCTACCTTTATCTTTCATTAAAGATAAACCATTTTTTTCAATTGTAGAAATTCCAGCTGAATCATATCCTCTGTATTCTAGTCTGGTTAAACCTGCAATTAATATTGGGCAGGCTTTTTTAGTTCCTATGTAGCCTACAATTCCACACATAGTAAATCCTCCTTAAATGTAAATTTTGGAATTGAAAGAAATTACAAAGCTTTTTGACTTAAAATTTGTTATGATATTACTACCATTTTTTGTTTAAATCATATGACCAAAGCCAAAGCCACTAAAGTATCCGCCGAAAATTCGATAACTTTAGACCTCGTCAACCTAAAAAGGTTCAGGCGCTATAAAACCAAAATAAAACTAACTCCTTTCTTACAAAATTTTACAAAATTTGCATTTCTTTCAACATAATATATAATATACAACAAAACTTAAAAAGAAGCAAGTACATGTGCAATTTTTTTAAAATTATAGTATTTACATATAAATTTTATCAAATTACCTCATGAGGGCTGTTTATTCTTAGCTGTGAATTGTAACAAATAAATATTTTTTTCCAATTGACCAAAATAAACAAATTTTGTATAATAAAAATAATTAATTAATAAAATAGAGGTAACTTATAATGTTTAATATAGAAGAAGAATTAAAAAAATTACCTGATAAACCAGGTGTATACATTATGCATGATAAAGATGACAAAATAATTTATGTAGGAAAAGCAGTATCTTTAAAAAAAAGAGTAAGGCAATATTTTAGAAAAAATAACAAAACCAAAAGAATAGAAAACATGGTAAGTTTAATTGATCATTTTGAATACATTGTTGTAGACAATGAAGCAGAAGCTTTAATTCTAGAATGTAATTTAATAAAGAAAAATAGACCAAAATTCAATGTATTATTAAAAGATGATAAAACATATCCATATATAAAAATAGATATAAAATCAGACTTTCCAAATGTAATCATAACAAGAAGGCTAGTAAATGACGGAGCAAAGTATTTTGGACCATATGCAAACCCAGGAGCAGCAAAAGAAATGGTTGATTTTATTAAACAAAAATATAAAATAAGACAATGCAGGAATTTTAAATCAACAACAAGGCCTTGCTTAAATTATCATATAAAAAGATGTTTAGCACCATGTGTAGGCTATATTTCAAAAGAAGAATATAAAAAACAAATAGATGAAATAATTGATTTATTAGAAGGAAAAACAGATAAAATACTAAAAGACTTAACAAATCAAATGAATGAGGCTTCAAAAAAATTAGACTTCGAAAAAGCAGCAGAATTAAGAGACAGAAAAACAGCAATAGAAAGAGCCTCAGAAAAGCAAAAGGTTTCAAATATATCAGAAAATAACATTGATGTAATAGGACTGTATAAATCAGATTTAGAAGTATGTATAGAAATATTTTTTGTAAGAGGAAGTAAAATGCTTGGAAGAGAACACTACTTTTTCCCAGAATTAAAAGATATGGATGATAAAGAAATACTATCTGGATTTATAAAACAATACTACCTTAATAACCCAAATATACCTAGCAAAATTATGCTAAGAGAAGAACTAGATGATAAAGAGGCAATAGAAACTTGGCTTGGAAGTGAACTTGGAAAAAAAGTAGAATTAAAAAGTCCCAAAAAAGGAGAAAAACTGCGTTTTGTAGAAATGGCAGAACTAAACAGTAAAGTAACATTAGAAAACAAAGAAAAGGATAAAAGTGAAATCTTGCTAGAATTAAAAAATGTATTAAAATTAAAAAATATGCCAAGAAAAATTGAAACCTATGACATATCAAACATACAAGGAGAATATATGGTAGCTGCAATGTGTGTAATGCAAGATGGAGTTATAAAGAAAAATTTAACAAGAAGATTTAGAATAAAAGAAGTATTTATGCAAGATGATCCAAAATGCATGGAAGAAGTAATAACAAGAAGATTAAAACACTCAATAGAAAATCCAAATGGAGGGTTTGGAAACCTGCCAGATGTAATTTTTGCAGATGGGGGAATAACACAAATAAGAGCAACAAAAAAAGCAATAGAAAAATATAATTTAAATATCCCAGTATTTGGCATGGTAAAAAATGATAAGCACCAAACAAGAGCATTAATGGATGAAAATAGAAAAGAACTAGAAATATCTGACAATTTAAAAAATTTAATTACAAGATTCCAAGATACAGTACATGATGCAGCAATTACATACCATAGAAACTTAAGAAGCAAAGCAATAACTAAATCCAAGCTAGATGAAATAAGTGGAATAGGAAAAGCTAAAAAAACAGCACTTCTTAAAGAATTTGGAAGTATTGAAAAAATAAAGACAGCAAAAATTTGCGAAATTACAAAGGTAAAAGGAATTAATGAAAAATTAGCAAAAGAAATAAAAGAAAAACTTGAAAATTAAATAAAGCCGAGATAGCCTCGGCCTTAAAGCAAATACTTTTCCCTTAGATATATTCATAAGGAAAAGGCATTTGTTTTTTGCAATCAATCCTAATTTTAATAAATAGTAATAAAATAAGAAAGATTACAATGAAAGGAACTATAAATTTTTTCAAATTTAAGTACCTCCTTTCTTACAAAAACAATTTTTTGTAACTAAGCGATTATAACATTAGATAGAAAAAAAGTAAAGAGAGTTTGCAATATTATGTAAAATATGGTATAATTAAAGATATCAAAAAATTTTTATAAAAGAAAGGAAAGAAAAAATGGAAGAAATTAAAGTAAAAGGAGAGCGGTTGCAAGTAACTGCTAGCGAACAAGAAAACAAAGAAAACGAAACAAAGCAAGAAGAAACTGTAGTGAAAGAAGAAAAGAAAGAGGCACCAGAAAAGGGGCTTCAGATTCCTTCATTCTTAGAAGAAGAACGACGGAAAAGAAAAGAACAAGAACAAGAAAAGGTGCAGGCACAGCAAGAAAACATGATAACAAGCACCAAAAAGAAAAATAAGAGGTTAGCAAAGAAAATTGCAACCATTGTAATAACAGACATAGTTATTGCAATTGCACTGCTCATTGTAGGAGCGGTTGCATGTAATTTTGAGGTAATAATACAATTTTACCAAAAGATTACTGTAGAAAACGTTATTACAATTGCAATTGTAATAATATTCTTAGCAAGCCACATCTTCTACCTGGTAGGAAAAAGATGTGGAAAAAGAAAATAATCCTTTCTTAAGAGGAACTTTAGTTTATTCAAAGTTCCTCTATTTTAATAAAAAATGTCATAAATAAAAAATTAGTGAATATAATAATTAAAAAATAAGAAGGGAGAAAATAGAAATGGAATATGCAAAAGATAATGTAATTAAATTACATACATTAAATGAGAGGAAAAAAACAGAAGAAAAAGATAAAAGGTGGACAAGTAAAATATTAAAATTATTAAAAAAACATAAATTAATAACAACTATATTAATTCTCACATTTACATTTTCAATTATAAATACAATATTAATATATAATTTTTTTAAAATATTAACAACTGTTTAAATACCAAAGAATTGGACAATTAAAAATAAATATGGTAAAATGATTAAACAATAAACTTATAAAAAAAATATTTCACCAAAAATAAATAATATAAACAAAACTTAAAATAGAAAAATATGGAGGTAATAATGAATATAGCAAATGAATGGCAAGATTATAAACTATTAGATATGGCAGATGGACAAAAACTAGAAAAATGGGGAAATGTAATATTATCAAGGCCAGACCCACAAATTATATGGAAAAATAAAAGCTTTCCAAATAAGTGGAAAGAAATTAATGCAACATATCATAGAAGCAAAACAGGGGGAGGAGCATGGGAATATAATAAAAAAATGCCAGAAAAATGGCAAGTGAAATATAAAAATTTAATATTCAATATAAAACCTATGGGATTTAAGCATACCGGTTTGTTTCCAGAGCAAGCAGTTAATTGGGATTGGATGATTAATAAAATTCAAAACGCCAAAAGAGAAATTAAAGTTTTAAATTTATTTGCATATACAGGAGGAGCAACAGTTGCATGTCTTTATGCAGGGGCATCTGTATGCCATGTAGATAGTTCAAAAGGAATGACTACTTGGGCAAAAGAAAATGTTATATCATCAGGATTAGAAAAAAAGCAAGTAAGATTTATAGTTGATGATGTAATTAAATTTGTAAATAGAGAAATAAGAAGAGAAAATAAATATGATGCAATAATAATGGATCCACCATCATATGGAAGAGGAGCAAAAGGTGAAATATGGCAATTTGAAAATAATATATATGAGCTCGTAGAATTATGTACAAAAATATTAACAGAAAAACCATTATTTTTCTTAATAAATTCTTATACAACAGGGATTTCAAGTAAAGTATTAGAAGATATATTAATTTTAAGCATGGAAAAAAGATATAAAGGAAATATAGAATCAGGAGAAATAGGCTTGCCAATGGAAAACTCAAAATTAGTATTACCTTGTGGTATTTATGGAAGATGGGAAGGAAAATAAATGGAAAATTTAAAAATAATATATGAAGATAATCACATAATTGTAGTAGAAAAAAAGCCAAATATCCCATCACAATCAGATAAAACAGGTGACAAAGATATGCTTTCAATTGTAAAAGAATATATTAAAGAAAAATACAACAAACCAGGAAATGTATATGTAGGATTAGTACATAGATTAGATAGACCAGTTGGTGGAATAATGATTTTTGCAAAAACATCAAAAGCAGCAGGAAGGTTAAGTAATCAAGTAAGAGAAAAAGTATTTAAGAAAAAATACCTAGCAGTAGTTGATGGAAAATTTGAGGAATCAGAAGGAATTTTAGAAGACTATTTATATAAAGACGAAAGAACAAATACAAGTAAAGTAGTATCAGAAAATAAAAAAAATGCAAAATATGCAAAATTAGAATATAAAGTTTTAAAATATAATGAAGCAAAAAACTTAACATTATTAGAAATAAACCTATACACAGGAAGACACCACCAAATAAGAGTACAACTTGCAAATTTTAATCACAGTATATTTGGCGACCAAAAATATGGAACAAGGGGAAGAGGAAAACAAATAGCTTTGTGGGCATATGAACTTACAGTAGAGCATCCAATTACTAAAGAAATAATGACATTTGAGTGTTTTCCAGAGCCAAAAGGAACATGGTGTATATTAGCAAAATAAGTGTTCAAAAAGGGATGGCAATGTCTATTTAAGTTAAGGCTAAAAGTATTGATATATCTTAAAATGCAGTGACGCGCAGTTTGGGAGGATGCCAATTAGTATAGACCAGTCCAGCGCAACTTTTCACACTTTGAATGTACTACTAAATTTATTCATATGATATGTCCGACCAGCAAGGAACGGAATTTTAAGATATATCAATACTTTTAGCCTTAACTTAAATAGACATTGCCGTCCAAAAAAGGACATTAAGAAAAATATATTTCTAATTGCTGTGAAAACATATCGTTTGTTTTAGAAGTATACAAATTTAAATTATTATGTTTTGATAAAATCTTTTTAACTTCCCATAAACCAATACCAGAGTGATTTTCTTTATGAGATACACCTTTTAAAAATATTTCATCAATATTAATATTTTTATCTTGATAACTATTTTCAATAATAACAATATCTCTTAAGTTATTGTTTTCACGCCTAAATGTAATATTAATTATTTTTTCTTTACTAGTACTTGCAGCATCTATTGCATTATCAAATAATATTCCAAGTATTCTAGAAAGTTCATAAATTTTTATATTTACTTGAGATAAGTCTAAAAAGAAATACAAATTTACAGTTATTCCTTTATCTACAGCTTCATAATATTTTGTGGAAAGTAGAGAAAAAATTGCATTATTATTTATCAAACTTGGACTTAATAAATTTAGATCATTAATTTTTTTACTATCTATATTAAAATCAGAATAAAATTTTTTAAGACCTTCAATATTATTATTTTCTATATAACCTGACATTGCTATATGAATATTATTTATATCATGTTTAAAAGAGTTTAATTCACCATTTAAATCATATAAAGTTTTGTTGTAAATTTCGGCAGTTTTTAACTTATTTTTAGTTTTAAAATATAAATAACATAAAAAAATTAAAAATATCACAAGGAAAATAATACCGGATAATAAAATTAAGTGGCAGATATCAAAATTTATAAATTCAAGACTATTAATTGAAAAAACAATGCTTAAAATAATCGAAATAATAAAAATAATGAGTATATTTACATTATCTACAAAAAAATTCATTATATTAAAAAAATTATTTAATAATTCCATAACTCTTTAGTACCTCCGTTAGATTAGTTTTGTATTTTGGACCAATTTCGCAAAAATAACCATTTGAAAAAAATATTTTACCTTCAACAAAATCAATATTTTGAATATTATTAATATTGACTACACATGATTTATGACATCTTATAAAATTTTCTGGTAAACTATCATCTAGTTTGTTAAATGAACTATAAGCTTCATAATCACGAAAAGAGGTATGAAAAACAAGTTTCATACCATCTCTTTTAATGTATTCTATAGAATCTTCATCAATAATAGTATTCTTGTTATCAATCTTTAAATATTTCTTTGGTAAACCATTAATATCTTCAAATAAACGCACAACAGTATCTTCTAATCTTTCTGGAGTAAAAGGTTTAGCTATATAATCAAATGTTTTATATTTATAGGCAATCATTGCATACTCTAAGTGACCTGTTGTAAAAATTATATATACATTCTTATTTTTTTGCCTTATCATTTCAGCAATTTGTAAGCCGATTCTTATTGGATTTTAAATTTATATCTAAAAATATTACATCAACTTTATTATTTGAAATAAACTCTAAAAGTTTATCTGTATCAGTGCTTGAAAAAATTACTTTTGCGTCAAATTTATATTTTATAAATATATTATCAAGCATGGATGACAATCTACTTAATATATTTTGATTATCATCACAAAGTACAAAATTGAACATAATTTATCCTCCTAAAATTAAATATAAAATGGAATATAATAAAAGATAATAAATTATAAATTAGAGCAAAATTGATTTCATATTTTTAAAAATGTAAATAACATAAATGTTCGATTATTATAAAAATAAAAAAATCGACAGAAAAAAATAAATTACCTTATATTTCCAAAAGCTATTACAATATATTCCAAAAATTTGATATTGTCAATACTTAATTTGCAAATTTATCTAATTGGTAAAAATTTAGAATAAAATTGAAGTTTAAGTAGAAATTTCAACACAATATAAATTAAAACAAAAATAATAGTAAAACTATAAAATTAAAAAAAGATAAAAAATATGATATGAAATATTGATGATTTTAAATTTATATGAATAGATAGTTTGAAATTTAAAAATAAATATATAAAAAATAAATTTTTAACAAAGAAAAATATAATAAAATGATTATTATTAAGAAACATAATAAAATCAAAGTAATAATGAAAAAATCTTTTTCATAAAATTAGATTAAATAGGAGTTGATTTTATGGAAAAGAAAAGTAGATATCTAATAATAGTAGTTTTTGAAATACTTGTTGTTAGTATTATAATAATAAGTTTTTTTATTCAAGGAAGCAAAACTATAGAAACAAGTGCTAATAATCTAAGCAATAAAAAAATAGGATGGGGTATTAAAAGAAATAATAATCATGAGCAACCAGATTTAGGAAAAGAAAATTATAAATTATTAACTGAAAACCAAGGAATAGCAATGGGTAATAAAGAAAAAAAGTTCATATATTTAACATTTGATGAAGGATATGAAGCAGGTTATACAGAGAAAATATTAAAAACATTAAAAGAAAATAATGTAACAGCAACTTTTTTTATAACTGCACATTATTTAAATACACAGCCAGAGCTTGTAAAACAAATGATTGATGAGGGACATATATTAGGAAATCATACACCTAATTACTTAATGTCCGGAGGTATAGTTTGAAAGATAATCATCATTTGGCGTTCTTAAACTTCATTTGAAATCTAATCAACATACAAAAGTACGCCTCATAGATTTCAAATTCGTTTGCCTAGCCAAATAATAATTCTTTTTCAAACTAATAATGTAATAAAAATAAATAAATGAGGGTATAATAGCCTATTTAGAGCAATCATTTACAATGATACTTTAAGATACTATAAATGATACATTAAATGATACTTTAAAATTTCAATAAAAAAATTCTAAAGTTATCCAAAAATATAGTAAATTTAAACAAATTATGCTATACTAGTAATAGTATATAAGAAAAATCTAATTTTAATAAAATAAAGGACAAGCATTTTAAATAAATTTGATTAATTAATAATAAAGTTAGAAAGAATGGAGAGTGAAAGTAATGGTGTATGAATTTGCTAAATATCCAGATGAAACATTAGTCGTTTTCTCAGATATTAGAAAAAAAGATAATGGAGAGGAATATATAAGAGTTTCTTTTGAAAGACCAACAGAAAATGGTTTTGATACTGTGGTTTTTGAACTTCCAAGTTATGAGATAGTAGAGAAAGATGGAAACTACAGCGAAGAAGAGATAAAAGAATTTAGAGAAACAGTTGAAAAAGGTGCTCATTTATTCTTTAAATATGCGAGAGAAGGGGGACTTAAATTTGCCTAGTATTTTAGAAATAATGCGGATATAAGATTTATTTTTGGTCAAATGAAAATAGTGAACCTATTCACATTCATATTTCAAAAGGAAAGCCAACACCAAATTCAACAAAAGTATGGCTTACAAAAGCAGGAGGTTGTATTTTAGCTAATAATAATGGACGCATTCCTGAAAGAGAATTAAATAGATTACTTGAGATAGTACCATTATATTATTTAAAAATAGTTTCAAAATGGAGAGAAAAATATGGAGATGATGAGGTGAAATTCTATTGTTAGTAAGAGAAGTATTAAAGAAATATATTGGAAACTAACAATATACCGAAGTGGGAACTCTGTATTTTCTCTGTATTATTTTATGGAACGCAGAGAACTAGAAAACTTGTTTTTCTATGTGTTTAGGAGATACATTCTGTATCTCTTTCCTGCCTTTTAGGATGAACTAATAAGAAAGTGAGTGATTAATATTGATGCATGAATATGTGAAATATGCAGATGGAACTTTAGCAGTATTTTCAGATATTATAAAAAAAGATGATGGAGAAGAGTATATTATTGTTAGTTTTGAAAGACCAAAAGAATATGGCTTTGATACCGTAATATTTGAATTACCAAGTTGTAATATAATAAAACGACAAGGGCATTATACTGATGATGAAATTGCAATATTCAAAACTGTAGTAGAAAGAGGAGTCGGATACTTTTTTAATAGAGCTAGAAAAGAAAAAATACAAAATGATAAACCACTTATTACAGATAAATATAAGATAATTACTTTGTGTGGCTCAATCAAATTTAAAGATGAATTTATGAAAGTTCAAGAAAAACTTACATTAGATGGAAATATAGTTTTAACACCTAATTTTTTTAATAATATAAAAAAAGAGAATATAGATGAAAAAACTAAGAAAATGCTAGATGAAATGCATAAACAAAAAATAGATATGTCAGACGAGATTTATGTAATTAATGTTGGTGGATATATTGGAG
>CAKNNA010000027.1 GCA_930989765.1 uncultured Clostridium sp.
TTATAGGTAAATTGCTTTTACTTTTTCGAAATTGCATTTAACTTTTCAATTGACCCTATTCAATATCTTACTAAAAAAGCAAAATTGCCCAAAGAATGTAACTTCAAAAAAAATCATTTTCCATAAGGGCAAAGTTGCCAAATGGGATGGTAATGTTTCTTTAAGATAAGGCTAAAAATGAACTTTAGGGACGTTCCTTAAAGTTCATTTTGTTAGTAGTTTATTTAAAAATAACAAAAAAATGAACTTTAAGGAACGTCCCTAAAGTTCAAAATAATTTTAGTCAACTTTTCTATAATTTTTACATATAATTATATTGTACATATAAAGGAGTTGGTATTAATGGATAATAATATAAATTTGAATGAAGATACTATTAAAAATATACAAAATATGATGAAAAATGGTGATATGCAATCAATAGTTTCTCAAATTCCACCAGATGTAATGCAAAATTTTCAAAATATGTTTTCTAATTCAAGTGCTAATAATGGAAATTTAAATCATTCTCATTCTAATATGTCAAATAATAAGAATTCTGCATCTAATGTAGCAAATAACTCTAATTCAACATCTTATATGGAAAATGATAATAACAAAGATTCTTCTTTTAATGCACAAAATAATAGTCAAGCATCTAATTTGAATAATATTGATATGAATACTATTATGAAAATGTCTTCTATTATAAGTAAAATGAATAATTCAAATGATCCTAATAAAAATCTTTTAAATTCTTTACGTCCTTATTTAAGAGATAATAAAAAGGATAAATTAGATAATTATATGAATTTATTAAATATGGGAAAAATTGCAGAGTTATTACAAAATAGTAATTTGAATAATAAAAATAAGGAGAATAAAAATAATGAATAATTTCTTACCTCCTCCCTTTTTTAGATTTCCCTTTTCTATGCACTATCCAAGTTACAAATTTCACCAAAATAGCACTCCAAGGGAAACTTGTAATACACAAAATATTTATAATACAAATAATAGTAAAAATGATAAACCATGCATACCATTAAATTCTTCTAATTGCTCTAGTAGCAGTAAAGAAGATTCTTGCAAAAGTAATTATAAAAACAGCAATAATTTAGATTTTTTAAATTTCTTACCAAAAACAATAGGTCCTTTATCATTTAATCCTAATGGAATTACAGATAATAAAGAACCTATTTTTGAACTGCTTGGAATCAAGCTTTATATTGATGATATTATTATTATAGGAATTTTGATTTTTTTATATAAACAAGAAGTTAAAGATGAAGGATTGTATTTGGTTTTGATTATGCTTTTATTTTCATAAATAATTATAAATTATTATTCTATTTCTATTTTATCATCTATTACAGAAACATATGCCTGCCTATGCATAAATTCTTCATCTCTATCTATTTCTTTAACGATATTAGATATTCTTACTTGTACAGCATCTAATAAGCCTGCTGCAATTATTGCTTGTTTATTTCCTTTAGCACCTGCATGTGCTAGTCCTCTTAGTACTCCAAGTACTACTATATTGTCAGATGCAACAATTTCTGCTCCCCTATTTACATCTCCTAGAATAACTAAGCTTCCTTCTATTTCTAATTTTTGCCCAGACCTTAAAGATCCTTTATGAAAAGTGGTTTCTGAGACAGCAATTTCTTTTTTATATGCTCTTTTAATACTTGCAAGTCCCAATGTTTTTGGCATATCAAATTCAATTTCTACATCTAATTTTTCCTTAATTATATCTTGAATTCTATCTATTTCTTTATTCTTTAATATTTTGCCTACTACTCTAATTGGAGTTTTTTCGTCCTGATATAGCCTTTTTAATTCTGGCATTTTTCTTCTAAGCTCTTTTTCTATGTCAATTTGTTCTGCATTTTCCGCTATTTTTATTATGATTTCATTTTTTTTCAAGTTTATACTTATACAATTTTTCATTTTTACATCCTTCCTAGTTCATAGATTCTGTATATGAGCTTGCAGTTAAGTTTTCAGTAATATTTTGTGTATTCATGCCGAAATATTCGCTCATTATTTCTTTAACCGCTTCTGCTGCATAATATCCATGCAAACCATTTTCTACCATAACTACTACTGCAATTTCTGGGTCGTCAAATGGTGCAAAACCTGCAAACCATGCATCAACTCTGTTATTTGGTGCTTCAGCTGAACCTGTTTTTCCTCCTACTGGAATTTCAAAATCTCTAAAAATTGCATTTGCTGTTCCACCTTCTTCTGCAACTGAGCGCATTCCTTCTAATACTGCATCTAGGTTTTCTTGTTTTATATTTAAATCTTCTTGTTTTTCTTCTTCTATTCCAAGTTTTGAATTTACAAAATTATTAATATCTGCTTTTGAAACCTCTGTTCCGTCTGCATTTCTTATTGTTTTTACTATACTTACATCTATTTGTTTTCCACCATTTGCTAGTATACTTATATATTTTGCCATTTGAAGAGGCGAAAATTCGTTATCCATTTGACCTATTGCAGCACTTAGTGTGTTTCCTGGATTCCAGTTTGCATCATTTGGATGCAATTTTGCCTTTGTCTCTCTACTTGCTAATACTCCATCTGTTTCTCCTAAAAGCTCTACCCCTGTTTTTGTTCCAAGTCCAAAGTATGTTGCATATTTGACTAATGTATCTATTCCCATTCTATCTGATACTTCATAGAAAAAGTAGTTACAAGATTTTTGAATTGCTTGTGATACATTAAGCCATCCATGTCCTCTACCATAATCTGTATAATACCAACATTTTGGTTGATAATCAGGATATTTTCTGTATACACCTGTGTCATTTATTGTAGTTTTTGTATTTATAACTCCTGATTCTAATCCAGCTATTGCTGTTACCATTTTAAATATTGAGCCTGGTGAATATGAGTTTTGTATTGCTTTATTTACTAATGGCTTTGCTTCATTATTTATATATTTATTCCAATTTTCAGTTGAGATTCCTCCTACGAAATCTTGTGGATTATATGTTGGATAATTTGCCATTGCTAAAATTTCTCCTGTGTTTACATCCATTACAACACAAGTTGCAGCTGTTGCATCTGACCTAGTTCCAAAGCCTCCATTTCTTATTTTTTCTAAATTTGCTACTATTGCATCTTCTACTACTTTTTGAAGCCTTGCATCTATTGTAAGTACAACATCTGAGCCTTTTATTGCTTCTTCTTGAGTATATTCTGCTGTAATTGAACCATCTACAGACATATCTATTTGTTTTGTTCCATTTTTTCCTTTTAAATATTCTTCAAATACTTGCTCTATTCCAGTTTTACCTATTATATCATTTTGCGAATATGTGTCTTTTCTTACTTCATATTCATCTGCATCAATTTTTGAGGCATATCCTATTACATGTGCTGCAAGTGTACCTTGGTTATAGTATCTTACTGGCTCTACTACTATATTTATTCCTGGAAACTTATCACTACTTTCACTAAATTCTGCAACAGCTTCTCTTGGAATGTCTTCAGCAATTTTTAGTGCTTTTGTACTACTATATCCTTGTATTGTAATTTCATATCTAATTGCAATTATTTTCCTTATTTCTGATACATCTTGATTACTTATTTCATATTTATCTTTGAATTTATAAAATGCTTCTTCGGCTGTAATATTTTCTTCAAAGTTATTTTCTTCTTTCCAATTAGATAAAGCTTCTCCTTCTATTGTAAATGCAAATGGATTAATTGAAATTGGAAAATCATCTTCATAATCTACTTGATACTTTTCTAGGAGTTGTACAATATTTAATATTGAAGCATTTAATGCTTCATTATCAATTTTTGTTTTGTATAATTCTAGTGCAAATTTCATATCTGAGCTTGCTAAAACATTACCTGTTCTATCTAAAATTGAACCTCTTGATGCTTCTAAAACTGTTTCTCTTGTTAATCTTGTATTTGATTGTTCTCTGTACTCTGCTCCATGCACTATCTGAAGATTAAACAATTGTGCAATTAATACTATTCCTACTATATATGTAAATATTGTCATTAGATTATATCTAAATTTGGATTTGTTTTTTCCTGAATCACCTGGCAAATTATCACCTTCTTTTTTATTTTATTTTTTGCTACTATTTTCTATTATTAAAGTTGGTATTTTTTAAAGATTTTCATATATTGCAATTTAAAAATATCTTGTTAAAATTTTGTTTCCTTTGAATTCATTTTCTATTGTATATCCGAATTTTTGCATTAATGGATAAAGTATTATTGTAAGTATTACATTATATATTACTTCTATTAGTAAAATTTTTATGAAAGCTAAAATTTCCATACTTGATGAGGCTATAAAGTAGTTTGCAAAATAAAAAATTACTTCATAAAATATTGTTAATCCTGCTACCATTAACATAATTGTAAATCTACTATCTTTTGAAAAATTTCTATCAAAAATAGTAGATGCAAACCCAACTAATCCAAGTGTTATAAAACTAACTCCTATATTATTTGCAAACAATACATCTAGAATCAAGCCTATTACCATGCCATATATTGTTCCCATTAATTTATTTCCAAATAAACCTACAAATAGCACAAAAATTATAAATAAATTTGGCATTACATTTGCTATTGTAAACCAATTGAAAAAATTAGATTGCAAAAAATATATTACATATGCTATTATGATTAGATATACATTTATCAAAAATTTTTTCAATTAATTCACCTCATTTTCCATGTTAACATTTTTCTGCTATTTTTAATATTTATCTAACTTATACTAATACCTTAAATATATTAATTTTGTATAACTAATACTGTACTTAGTTTTTCAAAATTTACTGCTGTTTCTATTACTGCATATCTATCTGTTACATTTTTTGTTGATTCAACTTTTTTAACTGTGCCTATATGTATACCTTTAGGGTATATTCCACCAAGTCCTGATGTTTCTATACTGTCTCCTTGTATTATATTGTAATCTGTTGGTATATACATGGCTTTTAGTTCTGTCATACTATCTAAAGTTCCTTTGCATACAATTGCTTCATCTGTTGAACTCATTAAAGCACTTACTGATGTTGATGTATCTATTATTGTTTGCACTTTTGCTGTATTATTTGTTACAGAAACTACATAACCTACTAAACCTTCATCTGCTATTACTGTCATATTTTCTTTTATTCCGTCATCTGTACCAACATTTATTACTATCGTTTTTGAATAATTGCTTAAATCCTTGTTTATTATATATGCTGGTATTGTTTTATATTCCCCATATTTTTCTGTTAAGTTCATATATTCTTTTAATGTTTCGTTTTCTGATTTTATATTTTCAAGCTCTCTTAATGATTGCTCAAGCTTACTGTTTTCTTCTTTTAATTTTTCGTTTTCTTCTTTTAAATTGTTTACATCAGTAAAAAATGCATCATTACCACTTATTTTATTTTTTAAGTATGTTAACCCATTTTGTACAGGCATAACTAGTTTTGTTGCAACATTTTCAAAAAAAGATGCATTATTTTCACCATTTGTAAATACTACTATAAGTATTAGAATTATTATTGTAATTATTATTCCTAGTATTCCTGTTCTTCGTTTTTGATGCATTTTTATCTTTCCTTTCATAATTTTTTATTCTTTTTTAATCTGCTCTAAAATTTTAAATCTGCCCTAAAATTTTAAACCTGTCCCAAGTTAACCATTTTTGGTCACTTGGGACCTGTCCCAGATTGACCATTTTTGGTTACTTGGGACCTGTCCCAGATTAACCATTATCTTCTTCTTCTTGCATTTAATAGGACTGTTTTTAATCTTTCTAAATCTTCTAGCGTTTTTCCTGTTCCTCTTACAACACAATCTAGTGGCTCTTCTGCAACATATACTGGCATACTTGTTTCTTGGCTTATTAGTTTATCTAAGTTTCTAATAAGTGCTCCTCCTCCTGCTAAAACTATTCCTTTTTCCATTATGTCTGATGCAAGCTCTGGAGGAGTTTTTTCTAATGTTGCTTTTACTATTTCTACTATTTTTGATATTGATTCTTTCATTGCTTCTTCTACTTGTATAGATGTTATTTTTTCATTTCTTGGCAGACCGTCTGTTAAGTCTCTTCCTCTGACTACCATTTCCATTTCTGTCATGAGTGGCATTGCACATCCTATTTGCAATTTTATTTGTTCTGCTGTTGTTTCTCCTATTGCTAGGTTCATTTCTCTTTTTACATAGTTTACTATGTCTTCATCTAATTCGTCTCCTGCTATTCTTAATGAATGGCTTACTACTATTCCTCCAAGTGATATTACCGCAACTTCTGTTGTTCCACCACCTATGTCTACAATTATGCTTCCACTAGGCTCTGCTACATCAAGTGATGCTCCTATTGCTGCAGCCATTGGTTCTTCTATTAAGTATACTTCTTTTGCTCCTGCTTGCATTACTGATTCTTCTACTGCTCTTTCTTCAACTTCTGTTATTCCAGATGGTACCCCTACTACAACTCTTGGTTTTCCTATATTGTATCTTCTTCCTACTTTTCCAATTAGGTTTTTAAGCATTAGTTGTGTTGCTGTAAAGTCTGCAATAACTCCATCTTTTAATGGTCTTACTGCTTTTATTTGCTCTGGTGTTCTTCCGTAACATCTCTTTTGCTTCATTTCCTGTTGCCATTATATTTCCTGTTTTTCTATCTATTGCAACTACTGATGGCTCTTTTAGTACTATACCTTTTCCTTTTAATGTTACTAATATGTTTGCTGTTCCTAGGTCTATGCCTATATCTTTTGAACCAAATGAAAATAATTTCATACTATTCTTTCCTTTCTTATTTTAACATCCTTTTTATTTTTTACTTTTTTTACAAATTTATTATATTTTGCTATTTATTTTTAATTTTTTATTTTATTTTCTATATTTTATTTCTTGCACTTTGTTTTCTATATATGAATATACACTTGTATATTCTCTGTTTGCGACTATTATATGGTCTATTAAGTCTATATTTAAAAGTTTTGCTGCATTATATAAACAATCTGTAAATGTAATGTCTTGTTTACTTGGTGTTGAATCTCCAGATGGATGATTGTGTACAAGAATTATTTTTACAGCTCTTACGGCTACTGCTCTTGCGACAATTTCTTTTATACTTATATTTACATGGCTTGTCCCACCAATTGCTACATCTTCTTGCTTTATTATTATATTTTTTACATTTAGATAATATACTCGCCCTATTTCTCTTTTTTCACCTTGGAATTCTTCAAGACATATTTTAGCTATGTCTTGCTGGCTTTTTATTTTTATTTTTTTATAATTTGATGGCTTAGTCATTCTTGTTGCAAGTTCACATATCGCTTTTAGTTGTATAGCTTTTACTTTGCCTATTCCTTTTATTTCTTTTAAATCTTCTAAACTTAAATCTTTTAAAAAACTTAGTGTATCATCATTGCTGTTTTGATTTAATGCAAGTATTCTTTGTGCTATTTGCACTGATGTTTCTTCTTTTGTCCCTGTTTTTATTATTATTGCAAGTAATTCTGCGTTTGATAATGTTTTTTCACCATATAGTTCTAGCTTTTCATATGGTCTTTCTGCTTCTGGTAAATCTTTAATTTTTATTGACAAATTAAACACCCTTTCTTTTTATTTAATTTGTCTCTATTCTTTTATATTTTTTTGTATATAAAAATTGCAAGTATCATCCCTATTATACTTGAAACATTGATTCTAAACATTAATCCAAATGTTATGTTTAATACACTTAGGTCTAAATTTATTGGGCTTGATAAACCAAATTCTTGCTCATAGTATAACCACCAAAGCCATGGTACATTTGATGCAAGTTTTCCAAGTAATCCCCCTATTACTAATCCTGCTAGTATAAATACGATTAATATCCATATATTTTTGTCCTTTGTAGCCATTTTTTTACCTCCATTATTGCTATTTAAAGTTTCCCAATTTTCTTACGGATTTTTAATTTTAAATCATATGGCTATTATATAAAAAATTAGTAATTTTTTCAAGTAATTTATTGCATTTTGCTTTATTTTTTTATTTTTTTATGCTATATTATTTATACTTTAAATCTTTTATAAATTTATATTTTAAAGTTACCAAATTTTGTAGATTTAAATATAATGAAAATAGTAGTATAATAAATTTAGTAGTTTTATTAATTTTTACACTAGAATTTTTTAGACGAGTAAAGAAAGGATTTGATTTTTTTATGAAAATTGAAAAACTAACAGAAAATAAAATTCGTATAATCTTGAAACAAGATGATTTTAAAGACAAAACTATAGATTTACATACCATTATGGCAAAAACCGCAGAATCTCAAGGATTGTTTTTAAAAATATTAGATAAAGCTAAAAAAGAGGTTGGATTTGATACTGATGGTTGCAGAATATTAGTTGAAGCTTTTTCTACTTCTGATGATATATATGTTTTTACAGTTACAAAGTACGAAATTGATACTAATAATTCCCAAGATTACATACCAAAACCTAAGAAATTAAAAGTAAGCAGAAAACATATAACCTTAAATAATGATTTAGCAATTTATGAATTTTCAAGCTTTGATGATTTTTGCGATTTTAGTAAATTACTTGGAAATTCTAAAAAGATCATTTTCAAAAATTTAATTGGTAGTTCTTCTTTATATTGTTTTAATAACTCATATTATTTAGTTTTAAGTAATATAAATACTAATAATCCTTCAATAAAACTTTTTACAAGATTAATTTCTGAATTTGCTAGAGCTACTTTGCATTCTTTAGTATTTGAAGGAAAATTAAAAGAGTATGGTAAGTGTATTATGAAGAAAAATGCTATTAAGACTGGAATTAAGTATTTTTCAAATTCTTAATTTAGGTTACCTTGTATTGAGCAAAAATGCTATAGTTTATAAATCTTAATAAATAAAAAGAGAAATATTTAGGCTACGAAAGTAGAAAATAATTCTCTTTTTTTATGTTTTAAAATTATTTTTTAATTTAAAATTTTATTACTAAACTATTTTTATTACAGTTTACACTAAATTTTATTAAGAGCTTTGAAAAACTAATTGTATATTCTCTAAGTTTAGTATACATAATTTTGCGGATTGTATGCCACACCATTAATTCTAATTTCTAAATGTAAATGTGGCCCTGTTGAATTTCCAGTTGACCCAACTGCAGCTATAGTTTGCCCTTGCGCTACTTGCTCTCCTACTGATACATATAGTTTACTACAATGTGCATAATATGTTTGCACTCCATTTGAGTGGTTAATAACTACCATTTTTCCATAAGATCCTTTTGTTCCAGAAAAAGTTACTTTTCCTGATGCTGCTGCTTTTATTGGAGTACCTGTTGATGTTGCAATATCTAATCCTGTATGTGATGAGCTTCTAATTCTGCTTGATGCTGCAAACCTTGATGTTATTACTCCTGATACTGGTCTTATTAATGATATTCCAAGTGATGCTTTTTTTCCTGATATTGCTGTAGATGTGTTTACATAACCGCTTTTAGATGACTTTGATGATGCTACTTTTATTTCTTGTTTTGGCTTTTCTACATATAGTTTTGCTACAGCTTCTTCTGCACTTATGAAGTCTTTTAATTCAGTGTCGTATTTTTCTGCTATTGTAATATTGTCTATATTATTACTTTCTTTTTCTTTCAAATTATTTACTACTGTTTCTGCTTCTGTGAAATTTGATACATATAATTTTTCTTCTTGATTTTCAAGTATTGCATAATAACGATAATATGGTATTCCTTGTGATTTTATTTTTTCAAATATTTTATCATCATTTGCTGTTTCACCTTTTTTTAGTAAACACATTTCATATTCTGGTAAATTGTCTACTTGTACATATGCTACATTGCTTGAGTCCCCATTTTCTATGTAATCATTTATTTTTGCTTGTAATTTGCTTTTATTTTCTGTATACCCTACTTGCTCACCATTGATATATACTTTATATGTTGGTCTATAAAAAAGTACTACTAAACCTATTATTAAGAAAATTGAAAGTAATATTAAAATTAGCATTTTTATTGACCTTCTGGTATGTAACAATAATTTTTTTAACATTTTTACTCTCCTTTGTATATTGTAATATTATTGTAACATACTTTATTTTGCAAGCTCATGTTTTTTGGTTTTCCGTAAGTTTTTGTGGTATTTTTTTATTTTATCTCTTTTTAGTTTTATTTTTCTCTTTTTTTCGTTTTTATAATATGTACTTTTTAAGGTTTTTATACTATAGTTATTCATATGATATGTCCGACCAGCAAGGAACGGAATTTTAAGATATATCAATACTTCTAGTCTTAACTTAAATAGACATTGTATGCCCTAGGTATTTACATAAAAATACACTAGGGCATACAATTATATTATTTTTAAGTATTCATTTTTAGCATTTTACATTAATATTATTGCATTTCTGATTTTACATTATTTACTTCTGTTACTGTAGCTTTTTGAGCTGGAATATAGTAACCTTTTGATTGTGCTATTTTAAATAATTCATATTGAAAACTTTCATCATTATTTCTTATTTGTTGAAATGCTTGTCTTAATGAAATATTCTCTGCTTCTGATATTGCAGTTTGATATGCTGTTAGGTCTGATTTAACACAAGCAAGTACATCATTTACCATTGTTTTTTCGTCCACCTTTAAACACCTCCCTTAAATATGCTCTTATAATATCATTACATTTAAATTAAGATTATACTTAATTATTTAAAAAAGATATTAATTTTTGTTTTGTATTTAATGCATCTTGGGCTGATTTTGTAAATAATTGTTTAATTTGTGGATCTACTGCTTGAGCTGAATATGTGTTTAATTTTTGGTATGCTGTTTCGTGTGCTCCTATTAAATGTCTTAAATGTTGTAACTCAATTTGGTTTAAATCTGCCATTTTCATCCTTCCTTTCTTTTAATGTGTACTTCTTTTTGACACATTTTTAATTTCCTATATGGATTACTCTTGTTTATTATTTACCAAATTATTTTTTATATTCATTTATTTTTATAAAAAGAAATTAAAATTTTAAAAATGAAACGAGTTTATATTGGTTGCCAATTGGGATAGCAATTTCCATTTAAGTTATGAAATATATTTATATCCGCCCAAATAGTTAAAGTGAATAAATAATAGATATAACTTTAACATGTAGAGAAGCTGGAAAAAAAATGAACTTTAAGGAACATCCCCAAAGTTCACCCAAAGTTCATATTTTAAGACCATAAATTACAAAATGAAATGAACTTTAAGGAATGTCCCCAAAGTTCAACTAAAAATTGCCATTTTTCTCCGTCCCCATTGGCACCCATTGGCAACCTATTCTATTATCTCTAATTTTGCAAATTTCGCCATCAATCTTTTATGACCTACTTTATCAAAGTTTATATCTACTTTTAAGTCATCTCCTTCAGGCTCCACCATTGAAATTGTTCCTTCTCCAAATTTTTTGTGATATACTCTAACCCCTTCACCATATACTGATAGATCTACTTCTTCTTTGTTATTTCCACTTAATGATTTTAGAAAACTTTCTGCTGTTCTGAATGCAAATCCATTTTTTGCTTTTGGGGTTTCTACTCCTTTTGCTGCTACTTTTATTTCACTTTCATCCATTTTATATGTTTTTATTACTGATTCATTAGGTTTGCCTTTTCCGTAGGTCCAAGTGTATTTTGAGTCTTCTAGGAGTCTATCTTTTCTATTTATTACCTCTTGGTCTTCTTCATAGCCTTCTAGTAGGTCTTTTGGTATTTCTTTTAAGAATCTAGAAATTGGATTACAGCTTGTTGAGCCAAACATTGTTCTTTGTTTACTACAAGTTAAATATAAGTGCTCTTTTGCTCTTGTTATTCCTACATAACATAATCTTCTTTCTTCTTCTAGTTCTTTTTGCTCTGATATTGATTTATAACCTGGGAATATTCCTTCTTCCATTCCTACCAAAAATACTACTGGAAATTCTAATCCTTTAGCACTGTGTAGTGTCATTAGTGTTACTGATTCATCTGTTTCTTCTAGGTTGTCTATATCACTTGATAATGTTATTCCTTCTAGAAAGTCTGATAACATATTTTCTGCTGATTCTTCTTCAAATTCTATTGCTACATTTAAGAATTCGTCTAGGTTTGCTAGTCTGTTTTCTGCTTCTTGTGTATTTTCTTCTTCTAATGCTTTTATGTATCCTGTTTTCTTTAAAGTTTGTTTTATTAATTCTGATAGAGTTATTTCATCTTTTTTTAACCTTAGCTCTTCTATTGCATTTATAAATTCTCTAGAGTTTAAAAATACTCTATTTAGTCCATATTGGTCTGCATTTTTTATTACTTCATACATCGAAGTTTCGCTATTATTTGCTATTTGTTCTATATTATCTAAACTTGTTTTTCCTATTCCTCTTTTAGGTTCATTTATTATTCTTCTTAAACTTATGTTGTCTTGTGGATTTTGAATTATTCTTAAGTATGATATTATGTCTTTTATTTCTTTTCTTTCATAGAATTTTAGTCCACCTACTATTTTATATGGTATGTTTTCACGTCTTAAGATATCTTCTATTGCTCTTGATTGTGTGTTCATTCTGTAAAGAATAGCAAAGTCTGAATACTTATAGTATTCTTCTCTTTTTAGTTTGTTTATTTGTTCTACTATGTATGTGCCTTCATCATATTCGTTTTCTGCAGAGTAGAATACTGGCAAGTTTCCAACTTCGTTTTCTGTCCATAGATTTTTTTTGTATTTTGCTTCATTGTTTTTTATTACTGCATTTGCAGCTTTTAAGATGTTTCCTGTACATCTATAGTTTTGCTCTAGTTTTATTATTTTTGTTCCGTTTAAAATCTCTTTCAAAGTTTAATATGTTTGATATATCTGCTCCTCTAAATGCATATATGCTTTGGTCGGCATCTCCTACTACCGTAATATTTCCGTGCTTTGATGCTAAAAGTGTTATTAGGGTAAATTGTGCTTTGTTTGTGTCTTGGTATTCGTCTACTAAAACATATTTAAATTTGTCTGCATAATAATCTAGTACATCTTGATTTTCTTTTAAGATTTTTATTGTGTAGTTTATTATGTCATCAAAGTCTATACAGTTGTTTTCTTTTAGCCTTTTTTGGTAAACCTGATAGATTTCTGCAATTTTTTCTTTTCTAAAGTCTCCTATTGCAGAAGATGCATATTGTTCTGGTTCTAGCATTTGATTTTTTGCATTACTTATTTCTGATAGGACTGCTCTATCTGTGAACATTTTGTCGTCTATTTTTAAGTCTTTTAAGCAGTTTTTTATCATTTGTCTTTGGTCTTGGGTGTCAAATATTAAGAATGAACTTTCAAAACCTATTCTGTCTATAAATCTTCTTAATATTCTTACACATATTGAGTGAAATGTTCCCATCCAAATGTCTTTGGCTTTGTCTCCTACTAGTTTTTCTATTCTTTCTTTCATTTCGTTTGCTGCTTTGTTTGTGAATGTTATTGCTAGGATGTTCCATGGTAGTACTTCTTTTTCTTGAATTAGGTATGCTATTTTGTGTGTTAACACTTTGGTTTTTCCGCTTCCTGCTCCTGCGATTATTAGGATTGGGCCTTCTGCATTTTTTACGGCTTCGTATTGTTTATCATTTAGTCCTTTTAATATTTCTTCCATTTTTCTTTCCTTTCTAAAGCGTGAATAGTTTTATATTTTTTAGAAATTTTTGTTTCAAAAATATCTTTTATATAGCTTATTATTTAAAAATTTTACTTTTTTATAGTATCATTTTTTTGGATTAGTTTCAATATTTTTGCTTTATTATTTTTAGAATTTACATTCCTTATTTTTAATCTAAGACTATATTCAGGCTGTAAATTATAACAATTAATTTTTGATAACTAAATCATTACAGCAAACATTCCTATTAAAAAGCCAAATATATTTCCTAGTGCTGTCATTTTGCCATTATATAATGTGTTTGCTTCTGGCACCAATTCTCCTGATACAATATAAAGCATTGCTCCTGCTGCAAATCCTAGGGATATTGCTATTATTTCTTGTGATATTGTTCCTAAGATTGCTCCTATTAATGCTCCTATTCCTGTTGTTAGTCCTGATATTATTACATATAGTAATACTTTTCTTTTTGCCATTCCTCCATTTTTCATTGGTACTGCCATTGATATTCCTTCTGGTATATCATGAAGGCAAATTGCAATAGCAAGCCCTAACCCCAATTTTATAGATGCTTCAAAACCAGCTCCTATTGCTAATCCTTCTGGGAAATTGTGTATTGCTAGACCTATAGACACTATAATTCCTGTTTTTAATAATTTCTCTTTTTTATGATTTGATTTTTCTTTTAAAGTAAATTTTTTTTGAACAGCATAATCACAAAATATCATCATTATTATTCCCAAAAGTATTCCAATTAATAAAATTCCTAAATTACTTATTTGCAGACCTTCTGGTATTAAGTCAAAACATATTATTGCCATCATTAGTCCTGATGCAAATGATAATGTAAATCCTAAGAATTTGTTTGAGTGCTTTTTTATTGTTATTCCTAAAATTCCTCCTATTGTAGTTCCAAATGTCCCAAAAAATAGTCCTATTAAAGCTCTTGATAAAATTTCTTGCATAAATTTCAAAACTCCTTAAAATATACTTTATTTTAGTTTATTTTAAAGAGTTTTGTTTTATTACTTAAGTTTATTTTATATTTTTGTTTTTTATTCTTCTTCTCCTTTTAGCCTTTCTGCTCTATCTGCTGCAATTAGATTATCTATCATTTCATCTAAGTCCCCATTTAAGAAGTTTTCCATTTGATAAATACTCATTCCTATTCTATGATCTGTTATTCTTCCTTGAGGATAATTATAAGTCCTAATTTTCTCGCTTCTGTCTCCTGAGCCTACTTGTGTTTTTCTACTATTTGCAATTTCACTATCTTGTTTTTGTTTTTCTATTTCATATAGTTTAGTTCTAAGCATTCTCATTGCATTATCCCTATTTTGAAATTGAGACCTTTCTGTTTGGCATTCTACAACTATTCCTGTTGGTTCGTGTATAAGCCTTACGGCTGATGAAGTTTTATTTATATGTTGACCTCCTGCTCCTGATGAACGAAATACCTCCATTTTTATGTCTGAGGGGTTTATTTCTATTTCTACATCTTCTACTACTGGAAGTACTGCAACCGTAGCAGTTGATGTGTGTATTCTACCACTACTTTCTGTATCTGGTACTCTTTGAACTCTGTGTACTCCACTTTCGAATTTAAGCCTACTATATACTCCTTTTCCTGTAACCATAAAAGAAATTTCTTTATATCCTCCAAGACCTGTTTCGTTTTCATTTAAGACTTCGACTTTCCAATGTTTTCTTTCTGCATACATTGTATACATTCTGAATAAAGTTCCTGCAAATAGTGCGGCTTCTTCACCTCCAGCTCCTGCTCTTATTTCACATATAATGTTTTTGTCATCATCTGGATCTTTTGGTATTAACAGTACTTTTAACTCTTCTTCTATTTTTGGCAATTTTTCTTTTGCTTCGTAATAGTCTGCTTCCGCAAGCTCTTTTAGGTCTTTATCCTCCATCATTTCTTTTGCTTCTTCCATATTTTGCTTTGTTTTTTTGTATTCTCTATATTTTTCTACTATTTCTTCTATTGAAGCATGCTCTTTCATTGCTTTTTGCCATTCTGCTTGATTTGATATTACTTGTGGGTCACTTATTATTTTTGTTAATTCTTCATATCTTTCTTCTACTGCATCTAATTTGTCAAACATATTTATTCTCCTTTTTTATTTTTTTACCTTCTTATGATATCACATTTTTACATTAATTTCAATATTTTTGTTAGTCTTGCATATGAATTAAATTATATTTTATATTTAATTCATCTAATATTTCTCTTTCTCTTGCAGTACATGTTAATAAAATTATTTGGTGATCTTTAAAATTACTGTATAAAAATTCTAGTACATTTTTAAGTCTTTTTGCATCATAATACGCAAATGATTCATCTAGTATTATTGGCATTTTTTCATCAGATAAGTCTTCTGCCATTGAAAGCCTTAATGATAAATATAGTTGGTCAATTGTTCCTATACTCATTTTTGCAACTTCTTCATAACTTCCATTATCAAGCTCTATTATTAAACCTATTTCATCACTAAATCTAACATTTTTATATTTTCCATCTGTGATTTTATTGATTGTTTCTGACAAATTCTTTGTAAACTTAGGGGTTATTGTGTTTTTCATTTCTTCATATGATTCTTCTAAAATCTCTTTTGCTAAATTCATACTTAAATTTAAATTTTCTAAAGTTGACTTTTTTTCGTTATTGTTAACTAATTCTTCTTCTATTTTTGACAAATTATCAAGTTTTGGTTCAATATTTTCTTTATCTAAATCAAGTGTATGTAATTCGATTTTTTTATCATTTAATTTACTTTGTACTTTTTCTTTTTCTAAATTTATATTTTCTAAGTTTAAAATATCATCTAATTTTTTTTCTGGAATTATTTTTAAATAATTATTTTTTATTTTTTGTTTTTCTAAAATTATTTTTTCATTAAATTTATTTTTTAAATTATTTATTTCTTCTTTTAAATTTTTATTACTTTTTTCTAATAAATTAATTTGATTTTCTACATTTATTTTTTCTATATTTATTTTTTCTATTTCTTTTTTATTTTCTTTTTCTTTTATTTTTATTTTATTTTTTTTGTTTTTTAAATAAAAATACCAAAAAATTAAAAACGTTGGCACTGTAAGAAGAAAAATATATTTAAAAATATTATTTTTTATAAAAATAAATTGTAAAATATTTATTATTATTAAAATTAAAAATATTATAATTAATTTTTTATTTATTTTATTTTTATTTTTTTCTAATTTATTTTTTTCTTCATTTTTTTCTGTTTTAATTTTTTTATTTTTATTTTCTATTTTTTCAAATTCATTTTTTATTTTTTCTATTTTTTCTAAATTTTCTGTAAATAATTTTTCTTTTATTTTTATTTTTTCATTTTCTATTTTTTCATTTTCATTTATTAATTTTATTTCTTGTATTAAATTATTTTCATTTTCTAAATTTGATATTTCATTTAATAATTCATTTCTATTTTCTTCTAATTCATATTTAAAATTTCTATATTGTTCTAATGAATTCTTTTCATTTTCTAGTTCATCTATTCTTCTTTGAAGTACATTCATTGGCTTTTCTCTAGATTTTACAGATCCTACTTCATCTCTTTGCCTTCTATTTATTCTATCCATTGCTATTCTGTATGATACATTATCTTCACCTGTACCTACTAAATTTGCTATTTTTTGAATTAATAAATTTTGTTCTCCTTTTTCAAGTTTTACCTCTTGCTGGTTTGCAACTATTGTTGAACAAAATAAATCCTCATCTATATTTGTTTGTTCATAAAAAAATTCATTACCCTTTGCTTTGTCTATATTAAATTCTTTTGATATATCATTTTTTTCTTTGTCAAATATTTTTGGATTTTTCTTTTTAAAGTCTCTAAAAACTTCATACTTATTTCCATTGTCTAATTCATATTCTATTTTTCCTGAAAATTCTTCTCCATCCCAAGGCAAGTATTTATCATAGTCTGATAATTCTTTGCCTTTTTTATTTTTTGATATTCCATAAAATGTGTTTATTATAAATTTTAATAGAGTAGATTTTCCTGATTCGTTATTTCCATATATTAAATTTAAATTATTTTTTAATTCGATTTCTTTGTTTTTTAATTTTCCATATGAATTTATTTTTATGCTATTTATTTTCAAATTTTTTCTCCTTTTTTATTTATTTTTTTATTTATTTTTTTTATTTATTCTAAAGCTTGGAAACCTATTTCGATTGCATTTTCAATTATATTTACATCTTCTTCAGATAAATTTTCTTCATTTAATTTTTTAAGCATTCTTTTAGCAAATAATCCTCTTAATGTATTTTCTTTTGATATTTTTCCTAAATCGTAATTTATTTTTGTTTTATTTTTTATTTTTATTATTTGCATATTTTCTACTAATTTATATATTGCATATACATCTATTTCAAAATTTCTTTTTCCTATTAATATGATTTTGATAAATTGGTTTTTTTCTATATTTATTGAATTTATTTTTTCTAGTAATTCATCATTTGATAAAATTTCTGTTACATCTATTTTTATTTCTACAAATTCTGTTTCGTTTAATGGGATAAATTCTAAATTTAATGAGTCTTTTTTTATATCTCCTACTATCATTCCATGTTTTCCTAATTCATCAAAACCTAATGCAACTGTTGAGCCTGGATATACTATTTTTTGATTTTCATATGTATTATAATCTAATTTATGTATATGACCTGTTGCTACATAATCAAAACCTTTTTCTTCTAGTATTTTTTTTGGTATTGAATTATATTGTTTTTCTTCTAAGTTGGCTCCATCTATTGTGCTATGGATTACTAAAATGTTTATTTTATTTTTATTTTGAATTTCCAAATTTTCTATATTACAGTTTGTACAATAAAAATCGTTAAATCCAAAACCATAAATATCAGCTTCTTCTGTTCCTATTTTTTCAAAATTTGAGTTAAATATTTTTACATTATTAGACCATTTAAATTTATTATAATAAGAGTTTTTTATATTTGGGTCATGGTTTCCTGGTGATATAAATATTTTAGTTTCTGGTATTTCTGTAAATAGCTTATTTATATATTCTATTGTAGATTTTCTTATATATTGTTGCTCATATAAGTCTCCTGCTATAAATAAATATTCAATTTTATTTTCTTTTATATATTCTATTATTTTATTAAATACTTTTCTTTGTTCTAATCTTTTTATATCTCCTAAACTTTCTCTGTCTGATAAATTTACAAATGGACTATCAAAGTGCATATCTGCTATGTGTATAAATTTCATATATTTTTGTATAATATAATTTAATTGGTTTTAATTTTTTTATAAATTAATTAAATTATATTATATACTCCCTTCTTTTTTATTTTCTTCATATTCTATTATATTCTAACTTTTTTTTCAAGTATTTTGAACAAATTTTTGCTTTTTTTATAAGGTAATTCATTAATAAATATATAAAAATTGAAACAAATTAGATCCTGTTTAAGTATTTATAAAAAAATATATTATATAAAATAAACCTGAAAATTAAGATTTAAAAAATGAACTTTAAAGAACGTCCCTAAAGTTCATTCCTCCACTTCCACCTTACGATGGATAGCTTGTGTTTCTCTATGTGGTTGGCGATATCTACCTCCACTACGAACTTTCACCGATTAGTTAAACGACATGCCTGTCGCACCAAAAAATGAACTTTAAGGAATGTCCCTAAAGTTCACTATTCATCATCCTCTAAAGAGCCGAATAATTCATCAAATTTTGCTTCTAGCTCTTTTTGCAAATCATATGTATCTTCATCTTGTGGCAATATAGGTGCTTGATTTTCTGCTTGTTCCTCAAAATCTTCTAATGATAGACTTTGCATATTTGCTTTATTTACATTATTATCACTATTATCATTTGTCAGAACTGCGCCTACTTTTGGTTTTACTGTTTCTTGCTCTTCTTGTTTTTGATTATTTTCAGATGTGACATCTTCAAATAAATCATCTAATGATTCTACTTTTAAATTTTTTACTTCTTCATCATTTTTATCTTCTGGTACATAAGGGTTATATGGGTTGAATTTTCTCCATTCGCCTCTTTCTATTTCACCTATATCGTTATGACTTATTTCACATCTTGCTAGTTCTTTTGCCATTGGGTGTTTAAAATAATAGAATTTTTGAGCTTTTACTGGTTTTATTCCTTTTTCATATATAATACATAAGTCATTATCTAGTCTTCTAAGTTCATCTGGTGTCATTAGGGCTCTTGCCATTACTTGGTCTGATACACTTTTTCCTGTTTTCCAGTTTTGTCTGTCTCTATTTATAGATATACTATCTCTTTCAATTGTCTTTTCCCCTAAAGCTTTTGAGAAATATTCAACTGTTTTATATGAGTTACTTCCTAAAAATACATGAGTATCACAGTTACCCATTATTGTTTCATACGATTTTTCATATACTGCTTCTAGTTGGTCTACATTTTGCAAAATTACACTAAATGATATTTTTCTACTTCTTGATGTTGATATTTTTTTATCAAAGTCTGGTATTTTTCCTATGTTTGCAAACTCATCTAGTATGAAAAATGTTTGCTCTTTTAGGGCTCCGCCATTTTGGTCTGCATAATCATATAATTGTTGTATCATCTGTGAGAAAAATATTGTAAGTAAAAAGTCATATGCTGTGTGTGTATCTGATGATATAACATATACTGCTGTTTTCTTATTCCCTATATCTTCAAAGTTTATTGTATCTGTTGATGTTAATTCTGCAATTTCTTTTGAGTCGAATTTTCCAAGTTTAGATTGAAGTGTACTTAGTATTGAACTATATGTTTTTTCTGGTGCTATTTCTATAGATTTATAATTCATTCTTGCTGGATGGTCATATGGAAGTTGACTTATCAATTCTGTAAGTAAGTTGCTTCCTCCTTTATTGTTTGCTGCTCTTACGAGTTCTGCACAACTTGCTAAGTTTTGCTCTTCTTCTGGTCTTGTTGCAAGTAAATAATATATTAATGCTTTTAAAAGCATTTCTGCAGAATCATCCCAGAATGGATCTGTTCCTGAACCTTCTGTTTTTTGCCCTTTTACTATTGTATTTGCTATAACATCTACATCTAATTCTGATGATATATGCATTAATGGATTATATCCATCACTATATTGTGGCCTTACTAAATTTAATACTTTTATTTCATATCCATGTTGTTTTAAAAAACCTGCTGTTCTATCATAAAGTTCACCTTTTGGATCTGTAAATACATATGACCCTAACATTTGGTATGCATTTGGTATTGAGTATGAAGCTGATTTACCAGAACCTGAACCGTCCTACTACTAAAACATTTACATTACCTCTTTTATCTACTGGTAAGTAATTATTTTCTGCTAAGATTATTCCTTTATTTTTGCTTAATATTTGATACTGTTCTCCTCTTTGACTCCAATCACTTGAGCCATGTTCTATGTCTGAAAATTCATTTTTAGGTGCTGATTTTACAAATCCTATGAAGAAAAATATTAAATAAAATATTGTAAATCCTACTAATATTGGAAAAAATGTTCCTGTTGCCCCATTAGAAAATATTCCTCCTATTGCTCCAAATGGGTTTGTTATATTTTTTCCAAATGCACTTAAAAATACTGCTAAATTAAATGCCCCCTCACTTTGTGCTTGAAATACACTATATGAAAAAGGCGAAACAAATACTATGGTTAATACTACCCATAGTATTGCACATATTATGAAATTTTTTCTATTTCTTCTTATTGCTCCTTCTAGTTTGTAGTTCATATTATCACCTACACAATCTTTGGTTTATTTTTGTTTTACATTAATAACCTTAAACTTATATTCTTAAGTTTTGTTATTTTATCTATCTTCTTTTGCTTGATCATTTTGTGATTTTGTTTGTGTTCCTTTTACTGTTTTTATTGGTCTTCCTTGTTGTTTTCTAAGGTTATATATTTTTCTCATATATTTATCATTTACTTTTATTATTTCTCCATTTACTATTCTTTCTGCTCTGTTTTTTTCTGGATCATAATTTATTTTGTATTCGGCTGCTGTTGATTCAATTGTTGGTTGCTCATCATCTCTTACTTTTTCACCAGCACTTAATACTTTTATCTCCTTTAAATTATTGTTGGACCAATTCATAAATACTGCTTTTTTAACATTTTTCCTTGCTCCTGGATTATTCATTATTAAACTTCCTCCTTAATCATCTTTTTTGTCTCTAATTTCAAAGGCAAAATAAGATTTATATGGTTTCAACTTACACTTTCCTTTAACTTCATTTGTTTTTTCATCTAAATATAAATTTGGCTTTATTTCTTCTGTTGTTTCAGGGTCTATTATACAAATAGGCCTTTTTAAGTTAGGTGTGTATGTAAATTCTTTAAATTCTGTTTCTTCTTCTGAATATAAATTTCTAAATTTAAGTGGAACTGGTTTTTTTGTTATTGATATTTTATTTCCTTCTAATATTGCCATATTTACTACTACTTTTTCTTTGCCGAATGATAGTATTAGTAACTCGTCTTCTTGCTCAGAAGGATTGTCTACATAAAATGTTTTTCGTTTTAAATTTCCTCTTAATTCCTCTGTGTAGTCTAATCTTTGCAATGTATACTTAGGGTAATTTGCTAAGTATTCTTTTTCTGTTTCATTTATTTGATAAATTACTGTACTTACGTTTTCTGGATCTGTTATACTGAAATGTTTTCCATTCCATGTTTCCATTTTTTTACTACACCTCATTTCTATGTTTTAACCCATAGCTTGTCATTTGTGACTCACACTATTTATTATACCTAAAAATGTAAATTTTGTCAACATAATTTGATACTTTTTATGCTCTTGGGTTAAAATTTGATATTTCTTTTAGTTTCTCAAATTCTTGCTTTTCATTTTCTTGCAATTTTTTTGGTACCATTATTTTTACTTCAGCTATTAAGTCCCCTCTTGTATTATTGGTTTTTATATAACCTTTATTTGGAATTTTTATTTTCTCACCACTTTGTATTCCTTGTGGTATATATATTTTGGCTTGGTCATCAATTGTATTTATTTCTACTCTTGTTCCAAGTGCTGCTTCCCATGGAGTAAGTAATAAGTCTGTATAAAGATCATATCCTTTTAATTTAAATTTTTGGTTATCTTCTATGTTTATTTTTATGAATAGATCTCCATTTTTTCCACCATTTTTTCCTGGTTTTCCTTGACCAATTAGCCTTATTTTTTCTCCATTTAAAATTCCTTTAGGTACTGTAACCGCAAATGTTTTCATTTTTCCTTCAATTGTTCTTAAAGATATTTTCTTTTCTAAACCATAATATGCATCTTCTAGTGTGATATTTATTTCTGTTTCTATGTTTTCACCCTTTTGTTGTTCTTTTTTGTTTTCTTTTTGCTCAGTTTCTTTTTTTATTATGTTTCCAAAAAACATATCCACAATTGATTCTTTACTTTTTTCTTGCTTTTTACTAAATTTTGAATTCCATATTCGGTCATATTTTCTTTTAGATGCTGGAACAGACAAAATTCTATATGCTTCATTTATGTCTTTAATTCTTTCCTCTGCAAGCTTATCTCCTACATTTACATCTGGATGATATTTCTTTGCAGCTTGTCTATATGCTGCCTTTATCTCCTCTATTGATACTCTACTTGTTTCTAACTCTAGTATTTTGTAATAATCTTTATATATCATTTGACATCCTCCCAAAATTAGGTGACTTTATTATATCATATTTTTTAAAAAAATCTATAGTTTTAATCTTTTTTATAAAAATCTCTTACCAAATTAGAGGAAAAGGAGAGTTGCCAAAAAATTGCCAATGGGGACGGAGGAAAATGCCAATTTATTTAAAATTGCCATTTTCCTCCGTCCCCATTGGCATTTTCCTCCGTCCTCTTTAGCATCTTCCAATCAGAAAGAACTTTAAAAAGCAGTGTCTATAATTTTATCTAAAAGCTCTTTATAACTAATTCCTATACTTTCAAATAATTTAGGATACATACTTATACTTGTAAAACCTGGCATAGTATTTATTTCATTTATATATACTTTTTCTGTTTTTTCTTCTACAAAAAAATCTACTCTTGAGAGCCCTTTTCCGTCTATTGCCTTAAATGCTTTTATGGCTAAATTTTTTATTTCTTCTATTTTTTGCTTTGACAAGTCTGCTGGTATTAATGTTTTTGAGCTATTGCTTAAATATTTTGCATCATAGCTGTAAAATTCGTCTCCTGAAAGTATTTGACCTACATTTGATGCTATTACATCTTCATTTCCAAGGACTGCACATTCTACTTCTTTGCCTATTATCCCCTCTTCTATTAAAATTTTTACATCATATTTTTCAGCATTTTTTATTCCTTCTTTTAGTTCTTCTATATTATGAACTTTGCTAATCCCTACACTTGAGCCAGAGTTTGATGGTTTTACAAACATAGGAAATTTTTGCTGCTCTACTATTTTTTCTACAGCTTCATCTAGCAAATATACTGTTTCATTAAAGTTTTTATCTACATATATATATTTATCATTGTATTTTCTTATATACTGATATTTACTAATATTTAATTTTGCTTTTTCAAATATAATTTTTGAATATGCTTTATCCATTCCTATACTTGAAGAAAGTACTTTGCACCCTATGTATGGTATTTTTAAAAGTTCAAAAAGTCCTTGCATTGTTCCATCTTCACCATATAGTCCATGTAAAACTGGGAATATTATATCTAATTTTTTTAAGTATTCTATTATATTTAGAATTTTTTCCTTTTTTTCTACAATTCCATCATATGTCGTTTTATTGTAATCATCTAAATATTTATACCACTCACCTTTTTTATCTATATAAATCGGATATATTTCATATTTATCTTTATTTAAATTTTTTAGTACTGAATTTGCAGATACTAAAGAAACATCATTTTCCGTGGACATCCCACCAAAAATTACTCCTAATTTTTTCATTATCTTTCAACTCCTAACATTTTTTTTATTTTATTTATTTTTTCTTGATGCATTTTTTTATTTTTTATATTCCTTAATTTTGCATTTTTATAAATTTATTTGCAGTTTCGTAAAACTTCATTCCATTAGATGCTTTAAATAATAATACATCTCCGCTTTTTACCAGTTCTTTTAAGATTTTTAAAATTTCTTCTTCACTCTTGCAAAAAATAGTTTTGCTTTTTTCCATTCCTTTTTCTACTGCTGAATTTATTATATTTTGTGACATTTCACCTCTACATATTAAAATATCTATACCTTTATTTCCTACTTCTTCTCCTACTTTTTTATGTAATTCTTCTTGAAAATTTCCAAGTTCAAACATATCTCCAAGTATTGCAATTTTTCTATTATTTTTGTATCTAGACAAATTTTCAAGTGATGCTTTCATTGATTCATAACTTGCATTGTATGCGTCATTTATAACTGTAATTCCATTTTTTAGTTTAGTTATATCCATTCTTTTTTTAGTTAGAGTAAAGTTTTCTATTCCTTCTTGTATTTCTTCTTTACAAAGCCCTAAAGTATTACCTACTAATGCTGAACATAATGCATTTAATATAAAGTGCTCACCTGCAACTGGAATTGTTATATCTATTTTTTCATTTTTTATAAATAATTTAAAACTTGAAGAACTTTCTTCTAATATAATATCTTTTGCCATAGCATCTGAAGAGTTTTTTATACCAAATGTTTTTATTTGAATTTTTCTATTTTCACTATTTTCTTCTTTCCATTTATGTAATAAATCATTATCATTATTTACAATAACAATTGGATTTTCCATGCTATTTAAAATTTCAAGTTTTGCTTTTAAAATATTTTCTCTTGAGCCTAAATTGCCTATATGTGATGTACCTATATTTGTTATTACTGCTAAGTCTGGTTTTGCAATTTTTGTAAGTTCATCTATCTCCCCAAAATGATTCATTCCCATTTCTATTACTGCTACTTCTTCATCTTTTAGTCTTAAAATAGTAAATGGCAATCCTACTGAGTTATTGTTATTCCCCTCTGTTTTTAAAGTTTTATATTTTTTAGATAAAACATTTGCAATTATATCTTTTGTACTTGTTTTACCTACACTTCCAGTTACTCCTATTACTTTTAAATCTTTTCCATAAAGAGCTCTTTTTAATGTTGCAATTTCTATTAATGCTTTTCTTGTATCTTGTACTTTAATAATTATTTTATCTTTATACTTTTCTAAATTTTCATGTTCAAAATTAATGTCTTGCACAATTACTACTTTTGCTCCATTATCTAAAGCCTCTTTCCATAAAGTATTTCCATCAAAATTTTCTCCTTTTATTCCTATAAATGTATCATCTTTTTTTATATTTCTTGTATCCCTAGAAAAATTTTCACATTCAAAGTTTTTATCTCCTTGAATTAAAACTCCTTTAGTTACTTTTATAATATTTTCTACTTTTAAAAATTTCATCGTTCCTCCTTATATTTTATGTATGGTTATTCTAAATAATTATTTACAAGTAAATTTGTAGTGCGAATTTTAAATTATTTTATAGATTATATTCTTATTAGAAAAAAAAAGCAACAATAAATTTTGTAAAATTTGTAAATAACTTTATTAGTAATAGTGTCATAAAATGTCAAGGTAGATGGAGAATTGCTATTTAAGGTAAGGTTAAAGGTATTGATATATATTAAAATTCCGTTCCTTGCTG
>CAKNNA010000028.1 GCA_930989765.1 uncultured Clostridium sp.
AAAAAAAATAAATAAAAAAAATTTTTAAAAAAGGGAGTAGTTAAATTGGACAAAAAAAATAATAATGAAAAAGGAACGCTATATATAGTTGCAACTCCAATTGGTAATTTAGAAGATATTACAATTCGTGCAATAGAAACTTTAAAAAAGGTTGATTTAATTGCGGCCGAAGATACAAGACATACATTAGGATTATTAAATCATTTTAATATATCAAAGCCATTGATTAGTTACCATCGTCACAATGAAGAAACTAGAGTTAATGAATTAATTGAAAAATTAAGAAATGGTGATAATATAGCTTTGGTTTCAGATGCAGGAACTCCGGGAATTAGTGATCCGGGTGAAGAGATTATAAAAAATTGTATTAATGAAAATATTAAAATTATTCCTATTCCGGGTGCATGTGCTATGGTAAATGCGTTAATTTGTTCAGGGCTTGATACTAAAGAATTTACTTTTTTGGGATTTTTACCTTTAAATAAAAAATTACGTAAAAATAAATTAGAAGAAATAAAAAATTCTAATAAAACAATAATTTTATATGAGGCTCCACATAAATTAAAAAATACTTTAGAAGACTTGCAAAATATATTAGATAATAGAAAAATAACAATCGCAAGAGAAATTACTAAAATATATGAAGAATTTATAAGGGGAACTGCTTTAGAAATTTTAAGTAATATAAATAATATTAAAGGGGAAATTGTTTTAATTATTGAAAAAAATGAAAATATAAAATTGAGTGATGAAGAATTTTTTAAAAATATGACATTAGAAGAACATTATAATTTTTATATGCAAAAAGGTATGTTAAAAAAAGATATAATAAAGAAAATAGCAAAAGATAAAAATGTAAATAAAAATGAAATATATCAGTATTTTTTAAATAAAAAATAAATAAAAAATTTAAAAAAGAAAAAACAAATAAATTAAAATGTATATATAATAATTTATTTGTTTTTTTGGTACATAATGTTATTTATTATCTTCCTTAGAGTTTTGTAAATTTTCAGCACATTTAGCACATACTAGTTTATCTTTATATTCGATTAAATCTTTAGTACTTCCGCAAAAAATACAATTAGGCTCATATTTTTTTAAAATTATAGAAGAACCATCTACATATATTTCGATTGGGTCTTTTACTGCAATATTGAACTTATTTCTTAGTTCAATAGGAATAACTACTCTGCCTAATTCGTCAACTCTTCTTACAATTCCAGTAGATTTCATGTGTGTACCTCCTTAATGTTATTTTTATTTAAAATTAAATAAATCCTATAAATAATATACCATAAATGATTATTTTGGTCAATATTAACAAAGATAAAATTATATTATCTAGAATATTTTTTTTATAAAAGAATAAAAATTATTTAGGTGATTTAATGTTAAATATAGTATGGCCTATTTTTATAATATTATCATTTTCTTATGCAATTTTTTCCGGTAATTTAGAAAATTTAAATTCTGCAATATTTTCATCTACAGAAGAAGTATTAAATCTTTGTATGAGTTTACTTGGAACAATGTGTTTATGGAGTGGAATTATGCAAATTGCAACTAAAACCTCCTTTGTTACTAAACTTACTAAAATTTTAAGACCTTTAATGAGAGTTTTGTTTCCAGAAATAAAGGAAAATGATGATTTATATAGCCAGATATGTATGAATATAGTTGCAAATATTTTGGGCTTGGGAAATGCAGCAACACCTTTGGGACTTAAAGCCATGAAAACTATGCAAAAAGAAAATCCAGATAAAAAGGTTTTAACAAATTCAATGGCAACACTAATAGTTTTAAATACGGCATCTATTCAAATTATTCCAACAACAGTAATTGCAATTAGAAGTTCATTAGGGTCAGCAAATCCCAGTATAATAATAGTTCCAGTTTGGATAGCGACTATAATTGCTGCAATAGTAGGAATTTTACTTACAAAAATATTTATTAAGATAGGAAAATAAAATTAAAATAAATTTTTAAATAATTTTAATAAAAGGAAGATTTTATGCAAGTTTTGAGTTTTTTATCTGGAATAGCAATGCCGATGATTATATTATTAATTGTTATTTTTGGTGTTGTAGAAAAAAATAAAGTTTTTGATACTTTTTTAGAAGGGGCAAAAGATGGGATTAGTATAGTAATTAATATTTTTCCAACACTTATAGGGCTATTTTTAGCAATAGGAGCATTAAGAGCTTCTGGAATTATAGATTTAATAATAAGTTTTTTATCTCCTATATTAGATTTAATAAATTTTCCAAGTGAAATAATGCCACTTGCATTAATTAGACCTATTTCTGGAAGTAGCTCTATAGCTGTTGCGGTAGATATTATGAAAAATTTTGGTGTAGATAGTACTTTTGGTCTTATGGCATCTGTTATAATGGGCTCTACAGAGACTACCTTATATACTATTGCTGTTTATTCTAGTTCTGTTGGTATTAAAAATACACGATTTGTTTTATGGGCATCTTTGCTTGCTGATTTTGCAGGTATTGTGACTAGTGTTGTTGTTTGTAGGTTGTTTTTTTGCTGATTTTTTTAGAGAATTTAAAATTTGAAAAAAAAGTTTTTTTGTATAAAGGTGAGGGTTTGAAAATAAGAAAATAAAGAGAAAATGTTGTAATTAAGTATAAAAATTAATGAATTGGAAAATATAAATGTAATATAGCAGTTGTACTGTTAAAAGTCAATATATGAAAAATGATTTATGTGTTAAAAGTTATTAATAATTATGTATTAGAATATTAAAAAAAGTTGATATACGAATAATTTGAGGTTTTTTATTATATTCATTAATTTTTATACTTAATTAAAAATAGAACTTAAAATACGAATATATTAGTTTTAATAGTAATAATATTATTTAAAATGATAAAAACTAATAGACAAAAAGTAAAGATTGTGATAAATTGATTAGGAAAATAGAAAAAATAATAAAATAAAAGTAGGAGGTAGAACAAATGTTAAAAGTACAAAGGCAAAAAACAAAAGAAAAAGCAATAACATTAATAGCATTAGTAATAACCATCATTGTGTTGTTAATCTTAGCAGGAGTAACAATTTCAGCATTATCAGGTTCAAATGGAATATTAAGTAATGCAGTAGAAGCCAAAAAGCAAACAATAATAGCAGATGTAATAGAGCAGGCAAGGTTAGATATTTTGTCAGAACAGGCAAACAAAAATGGAGCAAATTTGTCAGATGATGAATTAACAAATATATTAGACAAATATGGAGAAATAACAGGAGATGAAGAAGAGTTAAAAGATAAGATTTTGAAGACAGATAATGGAGGGTATGAAATACCAGTATCAGATATAATAGGAAATGTAGAAGTAGGAAAAGGACCAGAAGAATCAGATACATTAGTTCCGGGAGAAGAATCAGAAGCAACAGTAAAGAATAATTATGAAGATGGAAATAAAGATAAAGCAACAATACCAGAAGGGTTTAAGGTATCAGAAAAAGAGGAAGAACAAACAATAGATACAGGACTAGTAGTAATAGGACCAGATGAAAGTGAATTTGTATGGGTACCAGTAGAAGATATAAATAGGATGGTAATGTGTAAAAGTAAGACAGAAAGTGACCAATGTAATATAGAGTTAGCAGAAAATGATACAAAGTTAGTTTGCACAGAACATGGAAATTCAGAGGATATATGTGGTAAGTTATATGCAACAGGTGTAGAAGAAAATTTTGATAATACATTAACAAAACAAACATATACTAAAGATAGTGGAATAAGGGAGCCAGATTTATTGTCAGATTATGATAAAGATGATAACTTAAACATAGTATCAAATATAGAAAATGAGTTTAAGGAGATGGCGTTATCAGTAGCGAAGTATGGTGGATTTTATGTAAGTAGATACGAAACGGGGTTAACAGATGATAATAAGCCTGTAAGTAAAAATGCAAGTGTAACAGCAAATAATATAGCAACAGCAAATGCAGGAAAATCAGCATTAAAGAATTGGTATGGTTTATATAGTAAAGCAAAAGAATATAATACTAACGAAAATGTAAGTAGTAATATAAAAAGTAGTATGATATGGGGAAGTCAGTATGATGCAATGATGTTGTGGATGCAGGAAAATGGAATAGAAGTGAAAAACGGAGCTAATGAAACAGATACAAAACCAACAGAAATAGCGGTAAGAAACACATCAACAGTAACAGGAAAAGAGCCAAATGACTTATTGAATAATGTATATGATATATGGGGATGTCATAGAGAATGTACATTAGAGGGCTATGACACGTATTATAGGGTCATTCGCCGGAGGTAGCTATTACAATAGCGAATCTCCAAGCTATCGTGGCAAATACGGTCCGACCCTTGCCAATACTGATGCCAGCGCACGCCTCACTTTAATCTTGTAGTACTGACACCTGATAGTAGTAATAGCAAGATGGCACAAAATAAAATAAGCAATAATAAAAAAGAAGAACGAAGATTCGCAAGTTCGATTTAAAGACGAACTTGCCGAAATTCAGGAAGCCAAGGCGATAGCCTAGACTTCCTGAATTTTTATTATGCAAACTCAAAAACATAAATATAAATTAAAACATTAAAATTTCTAAAAATCAAATATGTAAAAATATGCAAAGCACAAAACCAAAAAAACTTGCTATTTCCTTCCTAATATAGTAGAATAACAAAGAAGAAAAAACATAAAGCGAAAGGAGTGAAATTTTATGTATGGTATAGCAATAGGAGAAAGTGATTTTAAAATGCTAAGAGGGAAAAAATGTTATTATATAGACAAAACAATGTACATAAAACATATACTGGATAACCAAAGTAAAGTAATATTAGTAACAAGGCCAAGAAGATTTGGAAAAACACTAAATATGAGTATGCTAAAATACTATTTTGACAATACAGCAAAATACAGTAAAGAATTATTTGAAGGTCTAAAAATAATGGAGCAAGGGGAAGAATACACATCAAAACTAAGCTATTATCCTGTAATATATCTAACACTAAAAGATGTTCAAGATACAAACTATCAAAATATGTTATTAGATGTAAAAACAGCAATGTTAAATATGTATAAAGAACATAGATATTTATTAGATAGTGACAAAATATATCCAGAAGAAAAAGAAAAAATTCTAGATATATTATATGCAAGAGAAGATGAAAATGTGCTAAAAAATAGTGTAAAAGATTTATCAGAATATCTAAGTAGGCATTACCAAAAACCAGTAATATTATTAATAGACGAATATGATGTACCTTTGCAAAATGCATATGTAGAAGGATATTATGAAGAAGCGGTAAAATTCTTTAAAACATTTTATGGAACTACCTTCAAAGATAATCCATACTTAGAAAAAACAGTACTAACAGGAGTAAGTAGAGTAGCAAAAGAAAGTATATTCAGTCGGAGCAAATAATTTTAAAGTATATACAGTATTAGACGATGAATTTAGTGAAGACTTTGGAATAACAGAAGAAGAAATGGATAAAATCATAGAAGACTATAAAATAGAAGACGAAAAAGAAGAAATAAAAAAATGGTATGATGGATATACAATAGGAAATACCAAAGGGATATACAATCCATGGAGTATATTAAACTATTTAACAGATAGAAAATTAATGCCATATTGGGTAAATACAAGTTCAAATGACCTAATAAAATTAATACTAAAAAATTCAATAACAGTAAAAGAAAAAATAGAAACATTGTTAAGAGATGAAGAAATAGAAGTACCAATAAACCTAGAAACAATAATAGTAGGAATAGAAAATGATGAAGATAATATATGGGGGTTAATGCTTCAAACAGGATATTTAAAAATAACAGAAGTAGTAGACTTAGCAGTACACATTTATAAAGTAAAAATCCCAAATTACGAAATAAATATATTATTCCAACAAATAATACATGAATGGTTTAGAAATAAAGTACCGGGAAATGACTTAAGAACTATATTAAAAGATTTAGTTACATTAAATTTTGAAAACTTTGAATATAAATTCAAAAAACTAGTAAAAGAAATGTTTAGCTTTATGGATGTAGGAGAAAACACAGCAGAAAACTTTTACCATGCATTTGTATTAGGAATGTTGGTAGGATTAAAAGACACATACTATGTAAATTCAAATAGAGAATCAGGTCTAGGCAGATATGATATAATGTTAGAACCAAAAAATAAAACTGAAAATAGTTTTATAATGGAATTTAAGATATTAAATAATACAGAAGAAAAAACAATAGAAGAAACCATAAAAACAGCTAAAAAACAAATAGAAGAAAAAGGGTATGAAACAAATTTAAAAATGAGAGGATATGAAAATATAACAAAAATAGTATTTGTATTTAAAGGAAAAGAAGTAAAAATGGAAATTATTAATTAAAAAATATTGAATTATTAAAAGATTTTGTTTAGTAAAGTATTTTTTTAAATAATCGACAAAAAACAAATTTAATGTGTTTAATATAAACATATAAAAAAGAGTGTTCTAAAATGTTAATTGAATGAATGGTCTATTTAATTGCCATTTTAGAACACGCATTTATATAAAAATAGAAGCACAAAAAATGCCGAATTATGTCGATAACTTTTTCTTGACAAATGGGAAATATCAATATATAATGTTATCATCATATTATGTAATGCAATTAAATGTTTCAAATTTTAATTTTTATATTCAAAAGTATTATAATCTTTTATATTGTAAAAAAAATTATAATATATATTTTATCTAAAAAAATCCAAAAAGAAATAAATCAAACTAAAAGGATAAATTCTCAAGAAAAAAATAAACAATATAAAAGTAAATAATTTAAAATAAAATCAAAATTTAAAATCAAAAATTTAAGTCATTAAATTTGTAGAGAAAATAATTCCCCCAAAAATTAGTATAATAATATTTCTTAACTTGTTTTAATTTAAATTTAATAAAAAGGTTGTCTCTATTAAGGAAATTTATCATCCTATATTTTCTCTACAAAACCATATAAATTAGTGATGATAATTTTCCCCATTAATAATTTTAAAAGCTCTAAAAATCTGTTCAAGCAAAAAAATGCGTATAAGTTGATGGGGAAAAGTCATCTTAGAAAAGCAAATTTTTTCAGAAGAAATTTTTAAAATATCATCAGTTAAGCCTAAGCTTCCACCTATAATGAAAGTAATACTACTTGTATTTAATGTAAGGTTATCAATTTTTTCTGCAAAATTTTCTGATGAATATTCTTTTCCTTTTAAATCTAGGGAAATAGTATATGTATTTTTTGGCAGGTGTTTTATAATATTATCACATTCTTTTTCTTTAATAATAGAAATTAAAGAAGGATTTAGCTTATCAGGTAATTTTTCGTCAGGTAATTCAATTATATTTAATTTGCAAAATTTAGATAATCGTTTTGAATATTCAATTATAGCTTTTTTAAAAAAATCTTCTTTAATTTTTCCAATACAAATTACATTTATTGTTATCATAAATACCTCTATAATTTAGTTTACCAAATTTAAATTGTAACTAGCCTACTAATTTCATCGCGTTTTGCAACAGATAAACTTAAAGAATTTTCATTATAATTAGTTGAAATCAATTCTTCTACAACAGTTTTATATGCAAGTTCTGGAAAATTACTTTCCTTACTTAAATGTCCAAGCATAGCTTGTTTTAAGCCAGACTTTAGTAAATAAGAAATAGTCTTTCCAGCTGATTCATTAGAAAGATGTCCAGTAGGACCTGCAATTCTATTTTTTAAAGGGTAAGGATATTTAGAGTACATAAGCACTTCTGGGTCATAATTTGCTTCTATTAAAACAAAATTGCTATTTTCTAAGTTTTTTATAATACCATTTGTCATATGTCCAATATCAGTTGCAATACTTAGTTTTTTATTATTTTTGCAAATATTAAATCCGCAAGGGTTTGCAGCATCATGAGGAATTGAAAATGGTTTAATTTGCAGGTCATTAATTTCAAATTTTTCTTCTATTTTTATAATATTAACATTGTTTTCTATTTTTTCTTTTTGTTTTGGCATGGCATCTAAAGTTTTTTGATTTACATACACTGGTAAGTTATACTTTTTTGAAAATGTGCCAAGTCCTTGAACATGGTCTGTATGTTCGTGTGTTACAAGTATTCCATCAATCTGCTCTGGACTTAAGTTTAAATTATTTAAAGCTAATTCTATTTTTTTACTACTTACACCAGCATCAATTAAAACTAAAGTATTTTCAGTTTGAACAAGTAAACTATTCCCACTACTGCCACTATATAAACTATAAAAATTAAACATTGTATTTCTTCCTTATTTCTTTTGAATTTTATTAAATTATTTAGTAAATGTTTGTGTTTTAGATTTTTAATTAAAGTACTTTAAATTTATTTAAAGTTAAAAATATTTTAATTATTCATTAACTCTTTCTATTTTAGCACCAATATTTCTAAATTTTTCTTCAATATTTTCATAGCCTCTATCAATATGTGATAAGTTATATACTTCTGTTGTGCCATTTGCAGCAACTCCAGCAATTATTAAAGCAGCACCAGCTCTTAAATCAGAAGAATATACAGGTGCACCATATAGTTTTGGAACTCCTTCAAAAAAGGCCGTTTTTCCCTGAGCTGTTATTTTAGCTCCCATTTTGTTTAATTCTTCAGTGTATTGAAATCTAGATTCCCAAATACTTTCATTAATAATGCTTGTACCATCTGCTAAGGATAATACAACACCCATTTGTGGTTGAAGGTCTGTTGGGAAGCCGGGGTATGGAAGGGTTTTTATACTAGCTTTATTAGGTCTTTTTTTACACCAAACCCTTATACTATCTCCATAGTCTTCAACATTTCCACCAATTTCTAAAATTTTAGCAGTAATTGATTCTAAGTGTTTTGTTATACAATTTTTAATTAATAAATCTCCTTTAGTTGCAACAGCAGCAAGCATAAATGTTCCAGCTTCTATTTGGTCTGGAACTACAGAATATGTGGCATTTCCTGATAGTTTTTTAACTCCATTTATTTTTATAACATCAGTACCAGCGCCTCTTATGTCTGCTCCCATTGTATTTAAAAAGTTTGCAACATCAACTATATGAGGTTCTTTAGCAGCATTGTCAATAATTGTTGTACCTTCTGCAAGAACAGAAGCTAGCATTACATTTATTGTTGCACCTACTGAAACAATATCCATATATATATTGCTACCTTTTAGTTTTTTACCTTTTGCATAAATTTTTCCTTTTTCAACTGTAACATTAGCACCTAAAATTTCAAAACCTTTTATATGTTGGTCAATAGGTCTTGCACCAAGTTTGCAACCACCAGGCATACCAACTTCAATTTCTCCCATTCTACTAAGCATAGAACCTATAATATAATAAGAAGCTCTAAATTTGCTTGTTAAATCTAATGGTGCTTTTGTTGTAGTAATATTCCTTGTGTCTACTGTTATTTCATTAGGTGTATTCCAAGTTATTTTGGCACCTAATGCTTCTAAAATTTCACAAGATAATTTAACATCACTAATATTTGGTATATTTTCTATAGTACAGATACCATCAATTAATAGTGTAGCAGGTAATATTGCAACAGCAGCATTTTTTGCTCCACTTATATGTACTTCACCCTTTAGGGGTGTTGGTCCTGTTATAACTAATTTTTCCAATTTTATTTCTCCTTCCAGAATGTTCATTTATATTCTATTTTTTTAATATATCATAAAGTATTTATAATTGCAATAACTCTGAATGATTATTTTTGGAGCTGATTTCGCTATTTTTATATAATAATTTATTATATATATTAATTTATTATATAATCAATTATTTTTAGCTGTTATAAACCCTGCATTTGTAAAGAATTCTAAAATTTTAAATTTAAAAGTAATACCTGTATTTGTATCGCTTTCAGATACAAGAGCATAATCTTCAGAATCCATATTTTCTTTTAAATTTTCTTTAGATTCATCAGGTACAACTCCTTGAGAAACATCAATAAAACATAAAGGAGGAAACATTACGCACCACCAGTTTTGACCTGAGGCTTCTCCAATTTCTACTCTTAAAGCATCATAATATCCAGCAGGGAATGATATATCACCATATGTTTTAGTAGGAAATTTAAAATTTCCAATATTAATTTTAACAGAATAATCAAAACAATTTTCTTTTATGGTGTCTTCTGCGATTTTTTGAAAATCATTTTTGTGCTTATTTACAATGTTAATTACTTCTTCTTTACTAGTTTCATTTGCACAAATTTCATTCATATAATTAATTAAGTTATCTCTTACTTTATATTTTAAATCCTGATCTTCTTGTAAATCACTATTGGCAATTACATGAAGCCTAAAAACACTATCTGAGATATCGGCTGAGACTGTTTGTGCGTATGAAAAAGCACAAATACTTGTATAAATAAAAAGTAAAATACTTAAAATACAAATCATTTTAAATTTGGGATTTTTAATTAAATTTATAACTTTTTTCATGAGTTACCTCCATTAAACTTTTTTTGAAAAATATTCTTTACTATAATTATTTACAATTTAGAAAATTTTATACAATGTATTTTGCTGTCGAAAAAGAAAGAAAAGTTTTATTTGAAATATTATTGACATATTTCAAATAAAATGGTAAAATCTGGAAGAAAACAAAAAAAAACATCAAAAGAAAATGCCTTCAATTGTTTTATTTGAAAGGGTGAAAAAAATTATGAAAAATAGAAATAATACAAAAGTTTGTGCTTTTTATGCAAGTGATTACCATTTTGAAATGATGACATTACCATATATAGAAAAAAATGTAGCACAAGGAAAGAATGTAATTATATTTACGGAAAACGACTTATCAAAAACTATGAATGTATTATTATCTAATTTGAATTTAAATGAGAATAAAAAAAGAAAAATAGCAGAAATTAATTGGAAAAATCAAGATAATAAAAAAATAAAAGATATAGAAGAATTAAAACTTGAAAATAAAGATGCAATAGTTTTTATTAAAGGAAATGAAAATTATATTAAGGAAACTAACGAAAAAATAAAACCAATTTTAGATAATGGCATGTTTAATATAATTGATTGTTATAATATAGAAGAATTAGAAAATGTAATTGAAGTAGAAGAAAAATATAATAAGATTTTAAATACTACTGGGATAGTGGATATAAATTAACAAAAACGAATAATAAATTCAGCTTAAAGAGTTAATAAAAAGTAGTATATATAATTTTTAAATATGAATGTGTGACCTAAAAAATCTTAAAAATTCTAAGCAAAATTTTGGCTCATCTCTTTCTAAGAAAATTTTAGTAAGAGATGAGCCAAAATTTTGCTTAGAATTTTTTGGTTATGAAAGAGCAATTCATATTTAAAAATTATATATTATTTCACTTTTACAGTTTATTTTGATTATTTACTGTAACAACATTTTTCAATATTAATAGTTTAATCAAAAAAAGACTTGCAAAAAACATAAAAATATTATATATAATAATGTAAAACCAAAATAAAACAATAAATTTTTAAGAGAGGAAGTAATAGCTATGGATAAACAATTAGAAGAAGTAAAAGCAATACTTAAAAAATACGGTCAAGAGCAGTTATTAAATAACTATGACATGCTAGATGACAATAAAAAGAAAAAACTTCTAGAACAAATTATGAATATAGATTTTGAACTTGTAAATTCGCTATATGCTACAACTAAAAATGAAATAAAACAAGAAAAAGATGAAATAACACCAATAGAATATTTAGATAAATACAAATTAAACGATAAATATAAATATTATGAAAATATAGGGAAAAAGGCAATCAAAGAAGGAAAGCTTGCAGCCGTAACAATGGCAGGAGGACAAGGAACAAGACTAGGACATGATGGACCAAAAGGAACATATGATATAGGCTTAGATTCTCATAAATCATTATTTGAATTATTAGCAGATTCTTTAAAAGAAGAAGGAAAAAAATATGATGTTATAGTACCATGGTTTATCATGACAAGCAGAGAAAACAACAAGCAAACAGTTGAATTTTTTGAAAAACACAAATATTTTGGATATCAAAAAGATAAAAATATATTTTTCTTCATACAAGGTGAACTTCCAATGATTGATACAGAAGGCAAAATTTTAATAGGAGAAGATGGCCTAATTAAACTTGCAGCAGATGGACATGGAGGAATATATGAATCTTTAGTAAAATCTAAAATGACAGAAAAAATGAGACAAATGGGTGTAGAATGGGTATTTATTGCAGGAGTTGACAATTGCTTAGCAAAAATGGTAGATCCTGTACTTATGGGAATTGCAATTGATAAAGGAGTTACAGTTGCATGTAAATCTGTTGTTAAAGCAAACCCAAAAGAAAAAGTAGGAGTTTTCTGCAGAAGAAATGGAAAACCAAATGTCATAGAATATTCCGAAATTACAGAAGATATGGCAGAAGCAACAGATGAAAATGGAGAGCTTTTATACGGAGAATCTCATATACTTTGTAACTTATTTAGTGTAGAAGCCATAGAAAGAATGGGAGCAAACCCTTTACCATACCACATTGCCTATAAAAAAGCAAAATATTTAGATAAAGATGGAAATCTAGTAGAGCCAGACTCACCAAACGCATATAAATTTGAAGCATTTTTATTCGATGCTTTTGGAGAAGTAGACGATATGGCTGTATTAAGAGTAAAAAGAGAAGAAGAATTCGCACCTGTAAAAAATGCAGATTCCGCAGGTGTAGACTGCCCTAGAACAGCAAGAGAACTATATAAAAAATTTCATAAGATAGATTAATAAACTTTGAACTTTAGGGACATACCTTAAAGTTCAAAAGTGTATTAAATTATAATTTTAGAAAAATTTATTAATTATATATATTTTTTGTTAATGAAAAAAATGAACTTTAAGGAACGTCCCTAAAGTTCAAAGATAGGAGGTTAATATGGATTATTTAAAAGAATATGAAAGATGGTGTAATGGAGCAGAGTTTGATGAGGATACTAAAAAAGAGTTATTAGCTATAAAGGATGATAAAAAAGAGATTGAAGATAGATTTTATCAAGAGCTTGAATTTGGAACAGCTGGTTTAAGAGGAGTTATTGGAGCAGGTACTAATAGAATGAATAAATATACTGTTGGAAAAGCGACACAAGGGCTTGCAAATTATATTTTAAAGCAAGGTACTGAAAATAAAGGTGTTGCAATTAGCTATGATTCAAGAAGGATGTCAAAAGAATTTAGTTTGCAAACAGCATTGATTTTGTGTGCTAATGGAATAAAAGCATATTTATTTGAAAATTTAAGACCAGTGCCAGAATTATCTTTTGCAGTAAGGCAGTTAAAATGTACAGCAGGAATTATGATAACAGCAAGTCACAATCCTCCAAAATATAATGGATATAAAGTATATTGGGATGATGGCTCTCAAATAGTAAGCCCTAGGGATAAGGATATTATTTCTGATGTAAGAAATGTAAAAGAATATTCTGAAATAAAAGAAATCTCTAAGGAAGAAGCAATAGTTAAAGGATTACTTAAATTTGTTGGAAAAGAAATGGATGATAAATATATCCAAAAACTAAAAAGTTTAGTATTAAATAAAGAGGTAGTAGAAAAAGAAGGAAAGAGTTTAAAAGTAGTTTATACACCTCTACATGGTACAGGAAATATGATTGCTGAAAGATTATTAAAAGAAATAGGAATAGAAAATTTATATGTTGTACCAGAACAAAAAGACCCAGATGGAAATTTCCCAACTGTAGATTATCCAAATCCAGAGGACCCAAAAGCATTTAAGCTTGCATTAGAACTTGCAAAAAAAGTAGATGCTGATGTAGTACTTGCAACAGACCCTGATGCTGATAGACTAGGGGTATTTGCAAAAGATAATAAAACAGGTAAATATATGGATTATACAGGAAATATGTCAGCATTATTAATTGCAGAATATAGAATATCACAAATGCAAGAAAAGAATATTTTACCTAAAAATGGAATGTTAATAAAAACAATAGTTTCTTCAAACCTAGCTGATGCGATTGCTAAAAATTATAATTTAGAATTGATTGAAGTATTAACAGGATTTAAAAATATTGGAGCTATAATGAGAAAAGCCGAAGAAAATAAAGATAAAGAATATGTATTTGGTTTTGAAGAAAGCTATGGATGTTTAATTGGAGATTATGCAAGAGATAAAGACGGAATAGCTGCTGTTATGTCACTTTGCGAAGCAGCATGTTACTATAAGTCAAAAGGAGAAACTTTGTGGGATCAGATGATAAATATTTATGAAAAATATGGATATTATAAAGAAACACAAGTTTCAATAGTAAGAGAAGGTATAGAAGGTGCAAAAGAAATTAAGAATATGATGGAATCTACAAGAAATAAAACTATAGAAAAAATCGGAGATTATAAAGTATTAACTTTCAAAGATATAGAAAAAGATATAGAAAAAGATATGGAAACAGGAAAAATAAAAACTACTGGACTTCCAAAATCAAATGTTCTATATTATGAATTAGAAGAAGATAGTTGGTGTTGTGTTAGACCTTCTGGTACAGAGCCAAAAATCAAATTATATATGGGAGTTAAAGGAATTTCTGAAGAAGATGCAACTATAAAACTAGAAAATTTGAAGAAAGCAATGTTAGATTGTGTGACTAATTAGAAAGTTGGTTTAAAAAAAGATTTTCTAGAATATTAAAAGTAGTAAGTAAAAAAGGGCATTTTAAAAGTCAAAGTGGCTGGAAAAGGCTGTTTAAGTTAAAGCTCAAGGTATTGATATATCTTAAAATTCCGTTCCTTGCTGGTCGGACATATCATATGAAGAAGTATAGTAGTAGTTTCAAAATTTGAGCAGTTGCGCTGGACTGGTCTATGTGAATTTGCATCCTCCCGAACTGCGCGTCACTACATTTTAAGATATATCAATACCTTGAGCTTTAACTTAAACAGCCTTTTCCAGTCACTTTGACTTTTAAAATGCCCTTTTTTACTTAGCTTTGTCAAATATTATATGATTTAAGTCTAAATTTTATATTCATTAAATTTTAAATCCCGGGATATTTCTTTTTATAGCTCCAAATAAATTTGCTCTAACCATAGGGATATCTTTACTTAGAGTAAGAATAAGTTGTTTCATGAATTCCCTTTTTGAGTTACCATCCATAGGGCAAACCTTATTCATAACTTCTATATTATTTTTTCTTATAAATCTTTTTATTTCTTTTTCAGGAGTATATATAAGTGGTCTTATAAGTGTTATTTTAGTTCTATCCATAAAGCTTACAGGTGCAAAAGTATTTATACTACCGGTATATAATAGATTTAATAAAAAAGTTTCAAGCACATCATCTTGATTATGCCCAAGAGCAATTTTATTACATCCTTCCTGTATTGCAATTGAATTAATAATTCCTCTACGGAGATTAGCACAAAGAGAACAAGGATTTTTTTCTTGTCTTATATCAAAAACAATTTCTTTTGCATTGCTTTTTCCTATAAATAGGGGAATGTCTAATTTATTGCAAATATCTTTTAAAAAATCAGTATCGAAATGCTTAAAACCTGGATCAATACTAATTGCTATAATATCAAATTTTTTAGGGTAAAAAATTTGTAGATTTTTGAATGCATGTAGCATTGTAATAGAATCTTTTCCTCCAGATAGGCAAATTGCTATTTTATCATTTTCATTTATCATAGTATATTCTTCAATTGCTTTACGCATATGGCTTAGTATTTTTTGCATTATTAAATTTCCTTTCATAATATTGTTGCATTACATTCTTGTTTTTTTTCGTCAGATTTATTTGAATTATAGTTAATTTTTGATACTTCCTATAGAAGTGGATTTATTGTCTTACTTCCGTTTCTTTATTTTCCTTTTTTATTTTTTCTTCTAGTGGCACTACTGATAAAGTGTAACCCATAGCATATAACATCTTCATTAAGGTAGTATATTGAGGAGTACGTACAAAGTTTTCAATTTTTGCAATAGAAGGTTGTATAATACCACTTTTTTCGCTTAATTCTTGTTGTGTCATATTCGCTTTTTTCCTTGCATCAATAGTGGCTTTTATAATTTCTTTTTCAAGTTCCATTTCTTCTATTTCTTCAGGTGTAAAGTTTAATTCTTTTTTTACATCTTTCCAATTTTTAAATTTACTCATTTTAATCACTCCTTTTTTTATAATCTTCTAATAATCTTTTTGCTTTTTCTATTTCACTTTTAGGTGTTTTTTGTGTCTGCTTCATAAATACGCTTAATAATATAAACTTATTATTATACCAACTAGCAAATAGTATTCTATCTCTTAGTGGTCTTAATTCCTATATTTCTTTATCAAGTTTTTTTATATAAGGCTCTGTAAGGGTTAGACCATATTCAGATAATAAATCGATATACATATTTATTTTTTTTAATTTTTGCCTGTTTTCTTTTCCATTAGTTTTATTTAGTTTTTGTATATATTCATAGACTTCACTTTTTCCGTTTTTGTCCTCATAAAATTCAATATCAAACATTATACTTATGACTCCTTTTGCTGTTATCTTAATATATTATACCTTAAAAGGTATAAAAATGTCAATATAATTTTAATATTTTTATAATATTATTTGATAAAAAAATAAAAAGAAATGATTCCACTTCTTTTTATTTTTAATATGGTGTGCCTAGGCGGACTCGAACCACCATCGGTCGCTTAGGAGGCGACTGCTCTATCCTGCTGAGCTATAAGCACATATAAAATCTAATACATATATTACAACATTTTAATATTTTTGTCAATTAACAAAACATAGGGACATTGAATGGAAAGAGCTAATTAAAAAAACATTGAAAATACTAGGATAAGAAAAAATATATGGAAATATTTAATAAAAATATGAATTTTCTAAGAAAAAATCTTTTTATTTGTTCTTTTAAAATTTGCCAAAAATTTAAAAATATGCTAAAATTATATAGTGACGCGTAAAAATATATATCAAAATGCTTAAAATTATAAGTAATTATAACATATAACATAAAATATTAATAAAAAGGAAAAAACAATGCAAGAAAAAGAAAAATTTATGAAAAAAGCTCTGCAAGAAGCAAAAAAAGCATATAATAAACTAGAAGTGCCTGTAGGTTGCATCATAGTAAAAAACGGAGAAATAATAGCAAAAGCACATAACCTAAAAGAAACAAAATATGATACAACAAAACATGCAGAAATTTTAGCAATACAAAAAGCAAGCAAAAAATTGCAATCATGGAGACTTATAGACTGTGAAATGTATGTAACACTTGAGCCATGCCCAATGTGTGCAGGAGCAATTATAAACTCAAGAATAAAAAAAATATATTATGGTGCAAAAGACGAAAAAACAGGAGCCATAGGATCAGTTTTAAATTTACTAGAAGACTATAAATTTAACCACAAAGTAGAAGTTGAAAGTAGTATTTTAGAAAATGAATGCCAAGCAATATTAAAAAATTTTTTTAAAAACTTAAGAAAACTAAAAAAATAAAATATCTAATTGTGAAATAACCAAAAAAGGTATAAAAAGAAAGGAAAGTATATTTTTATGATAGAAAAAATTAAAAAAATAACAAGCAAAAAGCAATTTCATATAATAGTTATAATTTTAATAATATTATTTTTGCTATTTTTTCTTGCATTAACAATACTAAGATATAATGTAGAAGGAGAAAAAAATATGCCCTTTTTACTTACAAAAATTTCAGTAATTAGCCAATCTATTGGAAGTGATAAACAAGTAGAAGGAATGAAATGGGCATTTGATGTAAACCAAACAAATGACATATACATATATATAGAAAAAAATCCAAACTATGAAGAAGAAGAGTTAATAAAATCAATAACAATAGATTCCTTAGCACTTGAAAAATCACCTATGCAAGGAGAAACAAAATTTTATAAGCCAGAAGTGCAAGATGTAAATGTGATGTTTAAAAATACCGAAGAAAATGAAACCAATAATATAGAATACCTAGGAGATATTGAATCAGACATAAAAAATTTAAAAATTTCAAATCAAGGTGGTTTAGTTGCTTTTAGATATTCAATAAATAATATAGCAGAATATACATCAAATGAGGACGAACAAGTAGAGCACAAACAACTATTAAATAAAGCAGGAGTACAAATTGAAAATATAAAAAGTAAAATAAAATTTAATTTAACAATAAATTTAGAATCAGGAAAATCATTTCAATCTGAAATAATGCTTGATGTGCCACTAGATGGTGTAATAGAAGAAGGAGTAGTATCTTCTGAGTTTACAGATATGAGTGGATATATATTTAAAAGAATAAAAAATAAAATCTAAAGACTACTATTGAAAAAAAATAAAATATATTATATAATACAAATGGTTGCAGATTTAATCTTTCTATAGAGAGCATTCCAATAAAAAACTATGAATCTTGTCAGGTCCGGAAGGAAGCAGCAATAAGTAGAACTTTTTATGTGGAATACTCTCTATAGAGAGATTAAGTATCAACCATTTTTTATTAATATAACTAAAAAATAAAACTATAGAGATAGGATGTGAAAAAAATGGGGTACACAGCGCTTTATAGAAAATTTAGACCTATGACATTTAGCCAAATGGTAGGTCAAGAACATATAACAAAAACATTAAAAAACCAAATAATACAAAATAGAGTAGGACATGCATATTTATTTAATGGTGGAAGAGGAACAGGAAAAACATCATCTGCAAAAATATTAGCAAGAGCGATAAACTGTTTAAATCCAAAAGATGGAGAGCCATGTAATGAATGTGAAATATGCAAAGCAGCAATAAATGGGTCACTTACAGATATAGTGGAAATGGATGCAGCATCAAACAATAGTGTAGAAGATATAAGAGCAATAAGAGAAGAAGTAAATTTTTTGCCAACAAAAGCAAAATATAGAGTATATATTATAGACGAAGTTCATATGCTATCTACAGGGGCATTTAATGCATTACTAAAAACACTAGAAGAGCCACCAGAGCATGTAAAGTTTATATTAGCAACAACAGAGCCACAAAAACTTCCTGCAACAATTTTATCAAGATGTCAAAGATTTGATTTTAAAAGGATACAAAATGATGACATAAAAAAAAGATTAAAAATTGTATGTGATGAAAGCAAAATAGAAATATCAGAAGGGGCCTTAGACATAATTTCAAGTTTAGCAGAAGGAGCAATGAGAGATGCGCTATCAATACTTGAAAGATGTATTCAAGATGGAGAAAATAAAATAGATGAGAATAAAATAAAAGAACTAGTAGGTATTCCAAAACTTGAATATGTAGAAAATATTGTAAATGCAATTTTAGAATATAATCTAGATTCAGCAATAAAAGAAACAAATGAAATATTAAACCAAGGAAAAGATGTAGAAAATTTTTTATGGGAAATGATAAAATATGTAAAAGATTTATTAGTATATAAATCTAGTAAAAAATTAGATTTATATACTAAAGAAGAAATCCAAAGAATAGAAAAAACTATAACTAATACTGAAACAGAAAGGCTAGTAAAACTAATATATGACTTATCAGAATTGCAAAATAATATGAAATGGTCTACTCAAAAAACAATTTTGTTTCAAGCAGGAATGATAAAATTATGCTTCCAAGGAATAAAAAAAGATGATTCCATCGAAGAAAGACTAGAAAAAATAGAAAGAGCCTTAAAAAGTGGTATTAATTTAAGTACAAATGTTAATATGCAAAATAATGTAATTTCAAACCAAAATAAAGTGGTAGAAAATAAAATAGAAACTACAGATGTATATAAAGAAATACCAATTACAAACGAAGAAAATAACAATACAAAAAGAAATATATCAAAAGATATGGTAAAAAAAGAAAAAGCTTCAAATTTTTCAGGAGAAGGAAAAATAGAAGCGGATTGGCCTAAAATTGTAAAAGATTTAAAACAAAGTGGAAAAATAGTTTTATTTACAAACCTAATAAATACAAAAGCAGTAGAGATTAATGACATGACAGTTGGAATACAATTTCCAAATGGAATGACATCTTTTTGCAAAACAGTATTAGAAAAACAAGAAAATGTTAGGGAAATATCAAGGTTAGTCTCTTTAGCATGTGGCAAGGAAATGCAAATAAAATATATAGACACATCAAGAAATCAGGTAGTAAAAAGAAATGTAGAAGATGATATTAAAGACTTAGCAAATAATTCAGATATACCATTTAATATAATTGAATAAAAACATATTTTATGCTATAATGCAAAAATAATAAGATAAGGAGGAATTTAAAATGGCAAAAAGAGGAGGATTCCCAGGAGGAATGGGAGGATTTGGCGGAATGAATATAGGAAACTTAATGAAAGAAGCAAAAAAAATGCAACAAGACATGGAAAAATCACAAGAGGAATTAGCACAAAAAGAATTTGATGCAACAGCAGGTGGTGGAGCAATAAGTGTGAAAGTATCAGGACAAAAAGTATTAAAAGAAATTAAAATTCAAAAAGATGTAGTAGACCCAGATGATGTAGAAATGCTTCAAGATTTAATTTTAACTTGTGTAAATGAAGCACTAAGAAAAGTAGATGAAGCTCAATCTGCACAACTTGGAAAATTTAACATACCAGGGCTTATGTAGAATATTAAAAGTGTAAACTATAAAAGTTCGTATTATATTCTAAAAAATAAATTAGCAAGATGATTAGAAAGGAAAATACATATGTCACTATATTCACCATCAATTGAAAAATTAATAGAAAGTTTTGAAAAATTGCCTAGTATTGGTCATAAAACAGCTGCTAGGCTAGCTTTTTATATACTTAATTGTTCAAAAGAAGAAACAGAGGAATTTGTAAAATCTATAATCGATGCGAAAAAAAATTTAAAATATTGTAGTAAATGTTTTAATATATCAGATACAGACCCTTGTCCTATATGTTCAAGCCCTAAGAGAGATAATAGTTTAATATGTGTTGTAGAAGATGTAAGAGATATAATAGCAATGGAAAAAACCCACGAATTTAGGGGGGTATATCATGTATTACATGGCTCAATTTCTCCAATGAATGGAATAGGACCAGATGATATAAAAATTAAAGAATTATTATCAAGACTTATGGAAGGACAAGTAAAAGAAGTAATTATTGCAACAAACCCTAGGGTTGAAGGTGAAGCAACAGCTATGTATATTTCTAAACTTATAAAACCACTTGGAATAAAAGTAACAAGAATTGCTCATGGAATTCCTGTTGGTGGAGACTTAGAATATACTGATGAAGTTACTTTAACTAAAGCTTTAGAAGGAAGAAGAGAGATTTAAAGAATAAAAATCATTTAAAAATATAATTTTTAGATGATTTTTTTTGTAAAATAGTGTATAATAAAAGTATAAGTAAAAAAAGGAATTAAGAGAATGAATTATATAATACACTTAACTAAGAATTGTAATTTAAGATGTAAATATTGTTATCAAAATAAAGGTAAAGAAGAAATATCAATTGAAAATATAAAAAAATTAGTAGACAATATAATAAAAGGGAAAAGCCAAGAAGCAGTTATAACTTTTTACGGAGGAGAGCCTTTATTAAGAAAAGATTTAATATATGATACTATTGATTATATAAACTTAAAAAAAGGTAAGACAAAATTTTATTATGGGATGACAACAAATGGAACATTATTAGATGACCAATTTATAAAATATATAGAAAAAAATAATTTCTTAAATATAGCATATAGTTTTGATGGTTTAAAAGATGTGCAAAATTTAAATAGAGTTACACAAAATAATGAAGGAACTTTTGATATAGTAGAAAAAAATGCTAAGAAATTATTAAAGAGTCATAAAAATGTTGTCGCTATGATAGTAGTAACGAAAAACAATATAAGTAAATTAAAAGAAAGTATAGAATATTTAATAGAAATAGGATTTAAAAAATTTAATTTATTATTTGATTATACACAAAATTGGCAAGATGAAGATTTAAAAATAATAAAAAAACAATATAGCAAAATTGCAGAGATATATTATAACAAAATTTTAAAAGAAGAAGATATTGATATATTTGTATTTGATGAGAAAATTAATACACACATAAAAGAAGGATATAATTGTAACAAAGATTGTAAATTAGGGATAAAAAGTATAAATGTAGATGTAGATGGCAATTTTTATCCATGTATGCAATTTGTAGGTGACAAAAAATATTTAATTGGAAATTGCAAAGAAGGAATTGATTTTGAAGCAAGAAATAAACTAATAAACCAAGCAGGAAAAGAAAGCGAAATTTGCAAAAAATGTTTGATTAATAAAAGATGTAAACATACATGTGCTTGTAAAAATTATCTTTTAACAAAAGATATAAACGGTTTATCACCACTAGTTTGTGAATTAGAAAGAATTATAATAGAAATATCAGATAAAATGGCAGAAAATTTATATAAACAAAATTCTAAATTATTTATACAAAAATTTTATAATAAAAATTATGATATATATAGGCAAATTTTAAATAATATATAAAATAATAAGGGGAGTGGTGTATATGGAAGTAAAATGTATTGAAAAAGAAAAAGTAGAATATCCAAAAATGAATGAAATGAGCAAAAAGAAATTAAAAGATTCTATTCCAAATAAGTGGATGAAATTAGGAATTACCACATTTGTATTTCAATTTTTATTAAAAAATAAAGTTTTAGCTGAAACTCCAGAACAAACCTTAGCAGGTGATGTTGTAGTAGATACAGCTAATCCGCCAAATGATATAGGAACAACTACAATAGCTTTAACATTTATAGATTCTGGAATAACTATAGGAAGCATAGTTATGTTTGTTGTCTGTTTAATTGGGGTAATTTTAACATCAATTAGACTAAAAAAAGATAGTGAAAATAAAAAGATAAAAGTACTTAAAATTGTTTTTGAAGTTTTACTAATTATATCTGTTTTAGTTTTTGCAGTTTATCAGATATTTTTTAAAATTTGATTAGTTTTGTGATATCATTTTAAGTGCAAAGATTATAAGTAGATTATATAAATTGAATAATTAAATATAAAGAATTTTTAGCAAGCTTAAGTTTATAATGTGATTTGATAATTAAATATTGAAAGTAAGATACAGGAAATGCAATTTTTAATGTGTTTTCTGTATTTTTGGGTATTGAAGAGGGTGTTTTTAGGACACCTTCTATGATTATGCAAACTTAAAAAATATAAATTAAAACATTAAAATTTCTAAAAATTAAACATGTAAAAATATGCAAAACGCAAAAACCAAAAAAACTTGCTATTTCCTTCCCAATATAGTAAAATAACAAAGAAGAAAAAACATAAAGCGAAAGGAGTGAAATTTTATGTCTAATATAGGTATAGGAATAAGCGATTTTAAAATGTTAAGAGTAAGAAAAAATTACTATATAGATAAAACCATGTACATAAAACATATAATAGATAATCAAGCAGGAGTAATATTAGTAACAAGACCAAGAAGATTCGGAAAAACACTAAATATGAGTATGCTTAAATACTATTTTGACTGCAAAGCAAAAGACTCTAAAGAGCTATTCCGAGACTTGAAAATAATGAAACAAGGAAAAGAATATACATCAAAATTAGGATATTATCCTGTAATATATGTAACATTAAAAGATGTAAGAAATGATAATTTTGAAAAAATGCTAATAAATCTAAAAACAGAATTAGTAGAAATATATATAGACCATGCATATTTATTAAAAAGTGAAAAACTATTAGATATAGAAAAAGAAATGTTTAGCAAAATATTAAATTTAAAAGCAGAAGAAGTAGATATGCAGAATGCATTAAAATTATTAGCAAAATTAATGTACAAAGAATTCGAAAAACCAGTAATATTACTAATAGATGAATATGATGTACCTTTGCAAAATGCATATGTAGAAGGATATTATGAAGAAGCAGTAAAATTCTTTAAAACATTTTACGGAACTACCTTCAAAGATAATCCATACTTAGAAAAAACAGTACTAACAGGAGTAAGTAGAGTAGCAAAAGAAAGTATATTCAGTCGGAGCAAATAATTTTAAAGTATATACAGTATTAGACGATGAATTTAGTGAAGACTTTGGAATAACAGAAGAAGAAATGGATAAAATCATAGAAGACTATAAAATAGAAGACGAAAAAGAAGAAATAAAAAAATGGTATGATGGATATACAATAGGAAATACCAAAGGGATATACAATCCATGGAGTATATTAAACTATTTAACAGATAGAAAATTAATGCCATATTGGGTAAATACAAGTTCAAATGACCTAATAAAATTAATACTAAAAAATTCAATAACAGTAAAAGAAAAAATAGAAACATTGTTAAGAGATGAAGAAATAGAAGTACCAATAAACCTAGAAACAATAATAGTAGGAATAGAAAATGATGAAGATAATATATGGGGGTTAATGCTTCAAACAGGATATTTAAAAATAACAGAAGTAGTAGACTTAGCAGTACACATTTATAAAGTAAAAATCCCAAATTACGAAATAAATATATTATTCCAACAAATAATACATGAATGGTTTAGAAATAAAGTACCGGGAAATGACTTAAGAACTATATTAAAAGATTTAGTTACATTAAATTTTGAAAACTTTGAATATAAATTCAAAAAACTAGTAAAAGAAATGTTTAGCTTTATGGACGTAGGGGAAAACACAGCAGAAAACTTTTACCATGCATTTGTACTAGGGATGTTAGTAGGATTAAAAGACACATACTATGTAAATTCAAATAGAGAATCAGGTCTAGGTAGATATGATATAATATTAGAACCAAAAGACAAAACTGCAAATAGCTTTATAATGGAATTTAAAATATTAGATAATACAGAAGAAAAAACAATAGAAGAAACCATAAAAACAGCTAAAAAGCAAATAGAAGAAAAAGGATATGAAACAAATTTAAAAATGAGAGGATATGAAAATATAACGAAAATAGTATTTGTATTTAAAGGAAAAGAAGTAAAAATGGAAATAGTTAATTAAAGACATATTAAAATAAATAAAATTGTCTTATTTTAAAAGTTATAATTAAATAAATAAGTGATAAGTAAAAACATATTAAGATTTCAAAATTAACTTTATGTAATTGTGATAGGGTTTGAAATTTTAATATGTTTTTTAATTTGTAAAAAGGTGTAAAAATAAAAAGATAGAAAAGTTTGTAATTGGTAAAAAATAATAAGAGAAGATGTGTACAAAAAGAAATATGTTGAGTTGATTTTTTATGTTGTGTAGTTTTAAAGTTTTTTTAAATTTTGATATTTTTTGTAAGTTAATGAATTAGAAAATATTTTTGATAAAAAGTAGGGAATAATTTAATAATTAAGTATAAAAATTAATGAATATAATAAAAATCTCCTAATAACTCATATATAAATAAATTCTATTGTTAAAATATATATTAATTAATAATTTTTAACATATAAATCACTTTTCATATATTGACTTTTAACATTGCCATTGCTATATTACATTTATATTTTCCAATTCATTAATTTTTATACTTAATTAAAAAATAGAACTTAAAGTACGCATATATTAGTTTTAATAGCAATAATATTATTTAAAATGACAAAAACTAATAGACAAAAAGTAAAGATTGTGATAAATTGATTAGGAAAATAGAAAAAATAATAAAATAAAAGTAGGAGGTAGAACAAATGTTAAAAGTACAAAGACAAAAAACAAAAGAAAAAGCAATAACATTAATAGCGTTAGTAATAACCATAATTGTGTTATTAATATTAGCAGGAGTAACAATTAGTGCATTATCTGGTCAAAATGGAATACTGCAAAATGCACTGAAAGCAAAAGAAGAAACAGAAAAAGCAGAAAGAAAAGAACAAGAAGAAATACAAAAATTAGAAATGG
>CAKNNA010000029.1 GCA_930989765.1 uncultured Clostridium sp.
TTGTTGTTGTTTTACCATGGTCAACATGTCCGATTGTACCAATGTTAACGTGTGGCTTTGTTCTTTCAAATTTTGCTTTTGCCATTTTTTATTCCTCCTTTAATTTTTAATAACTTTTGCTAAGTTATCTCTTTATTTTTTTAAATTTAATAACATTTTGTTTATGCACTTGCATTTTACAACATTTGTGCTAAAAATGCAAGTGTTTTATTTGATTTTTACTTTTTATTTAGTTTATTTTTGTTCTAGTTTTTTTATTTAATTTTATTATTCAGATTTTTTTGCTCTTGAAGATATTATTTGTTCTAGAACTGATTTTGGAACTTCTTCATAGTGTGATGGCTCCATAGAGTATGTTCCTCTTCCTTGTGTTTTTGAACGTAGGTCTGTTGCATATCCAAACATTTCAGATAATGGTATGAATGCATGTATTTCTTGCATTCCATCATTTCCTTCCATTCCTTCCATTCTACCACGTCTTGAGTTTACATCTCCTATTACATCTCCCATATATTCTTCTGGTACTGTAATTTCTACTTTCATTATTGGCTCTAATATAACTGATCCACCTTGTTTACATCCTTCTTTAAATGCCATTGATGCAGCTATTTTGAAGGCCATTTCTGATGAGTCAACTTCGTGGTAAGATCCATCTACTAATGATACTTTAAAGTCGATTACTGGGTATCCAGCTAAAATTCCACTTTCTGCAGCTTCTCTCATACCTTGTTCAATTGGTTTGATGTATTCTTTTGGTACTGCTCCACCAACTATTTTGCTTTCAAATTCAATTCCTTTTCCTGGCTCTAATGGTTCCATTTCAAACCATACATCACCATATTGTCCTTTACCTCCTGATTGACGTATGAATTTTCCTTGTACTTTTACTTTCTTTCTTATTGTTTCTTTGTAAGCTACTTGTGGTTTTCCTACATTACATTCAACTTTGAATTCTCTTTTTAATCTGTCTACAATTATGTCTAAGTGTAATTCACCCATACCTGCAATAATTGTTTGTCCAGTTTCTTGGTTTGTATATGTTTTGAATGTTGGGTCTTCTTCAGCAAGTTTTGCTAAAGCTATTCCTAATTTTTCTTGAGCTACTTTATCTTTTGGCTCAATTGCTATATCTATAACTGGCTCTGGGAATTCCATTGATTCTAGTATAACTGGAGCGTTCATATCACATAGTGTGTCTCCTGTTGTTACTTCTTTTAATCCTACTGCAGCTGCAATATCACCTGAGTAAACTTTGTCTATGTCTTCTCTGTGGTTTGAGTGCATTTGTAAGATTCTTCCTATTCTTTCTTTTTTGTCTTTGTTTGAATTTAATACTGTAGATCCTGATTCTAGTGTTCCTGAGTAAACTCTGAAGAAACATAGTTTTCCAACAAATGGGTCTGTTGCAATTTTAAATGCTAATGCTGCAAATGGCTCTGTATCTGATGTTTTTCTTTCTACTTCATTACCATCTAAATCAACACCTTTTATGTGTGGTATGTCTAGTGGTGATGGCATATAGTCTACTATTGCATTTAATAATTCTTGTACACCTTTGTTTTTGTATGATGATCCACAACATACTGGTACTATTGTGTTTGCTATTGTTCCTTTTCTAAGTCCTCTTTTTATTTCTTCCTCAGTTAGTTCTTCACCTTCTAAGTATTTCATCATTAATTCTTCATCTTGGTCTGCTACTGCTTCTATCATTATGTCACGATGTTTTTTTGCTTCTTCTTTCATGTCTTCTGGTATATCACATTCTTCAATTTCTTTTCCTAAATCGTCTTTATGAATGAATGCTCTCATTTTTATTAAATCTACTATACCTTTGAAGTTATCTTCTGCTCCAATTGGTAATTGGATTGCAACTGCATTTGCTTTTAGTCTATTTTTTAGTTGGTCTATACATAGCATAAAGTTTGCTCCTGTTACATCCATTTTGTTTACATATACCATTCTTGGAACTTGGTATTTGTCAGCTTGTCTCCATACTGTTTCTGTTTGTGGTTGTACTCCACCTTTTGCAGCTAAAACTGTTACTGCTCCATCTAGTACTCTTAGTGATCTTTGTACTTCTACTGTGAAGTCAACGTGTCCTGGTGTGTCTATTATGTTTATTCTGTTGTTATTCCAAAAACATGTTGTAGCAGCTGATGTTATTGTTATTCCTCTTTCTTGTTCTTGTTCCATCCAGTCCATTGTTGCTGCACCTTCGTGAACTTCTCCAATTTTGTGTGTTTTTCCTGTATAGAATAATATTCTCTCAGTTGTTGTTGTTTTACCAGCATCTATGTGAGCCATTATTCCTATATTTCTTGTTCTTTCTAATGGGTATGCTCTTCCTGCCATGTTTTATTTTTCCCCCTTTCTAGGTCTTTTGATTTTTTCTTTATTTTGTCCGCTTTTATTATATTTATGCGGTTTGATATTTTATATTTTTCTGATTTCACAGAATATATTATTACCATTTGTAATGTGCAAATGCTTTGTTTGCTTCTGCCATTCTGTGTGTATCTTCTTTTTTCTTGAATGCTCCACCATTTCCTGCTACTGCATCCATTATTTCTCCTGCAAGTTTTTCTGCCATTGTTTTTTCATGTCTATTTCTTGCATATGTTACTAGCCATCTTAGACCTAGAGTTTGTCTTCTTTCTGGTCTTATTTCTAATGGCACTTGATATGTTGCTCCACCAACTCTTCTAGCTTTTACTTCTAGTACTGGCATAACATTTTCTAATGCTGCTTCAAATACTTCTAAAGGATTTTTTCCTTCTTTTTCTTTGATGATGTCAAATGCATCATATACTATTTTTTGTGCTACTGATTTTTTTCCGTCTAACATTATGTTGTTTACTAGTTTTGTTACTACTTTGCTATTGTATATTGGATCTGGCAATACATCTCTTTTTGCTACATATCCTTTTCTTGGCACTATTCTTCACTCCTTTTCTTCTAGGAATTTCTTCCTTTATTTTAGATATTTAAATAAATATCAAAGTTACTCTGGAAAGTTTTTTCTTTCCCGTATAGTGCTTTATAATCTATTCTAAATTTAAGTACCTTAAGTTTAGTAAGAGTACAAGCACTAGTTCTTTTTTTGTTTTTAGATGTTTCTAAATTTTTTAGTTCTTAGTTTTTTAGCTTTTTTTACGTGCTTTGATTTTAATTTCTAAAATTTTTTTGCTTAAAGCTATTTTCTAAGTTTTATTTTTTCCTATTTTTTTGGTTTTTTTGCTCCGTATTTTGAACGTGCTTGCATTCTGTCTTTAACTCCGGCTGTATCTAGTGTTCCTCTAATGATGTGGTATCTAACACCTGGAAGGTCTTTTACCCTACCACCTCTTATTAGTACAACACTGTGTTCTTGCAAGTTGTGTCCTATTCCTGGAATGTATGATGTTACTTCATATCCATTTGATAGTCTTACCCTTGCTACTTTTCTTAATGCAGAGTTTGGTTTTTTTGGTGTAACTGTTTTTACAACTGTACATACACCTCTTTTTTGTGGTGCTCTGTTGTTTGTTAATCTCTTGTTTTTTGAGTTCCATCCATGTTGTAATGCTGGAGATTTTGATTTTGTTACTCCTGTTTGTCTTCCTTTTCTTACTAATTGATTAATTGTTGGCACTTAAATTTCACCTCCTGTTTTTATTTTTGTTACGGAACTGCAGATTTTGCAAGTTTTGTAACAGTGTATATTGTATCATTTTCCGGTAAATAAGTCAAGAAAAAACTTGGAATTTTTTTGAAATTCCAAGTTTTTTTAAGTATAATTGTATGTAGTTATTATTAGTGTTCATCTCTTTCATCATTTTCAGGTTTATTAATTGTTTTTTCTGAACTTATTTTTATTCCCATGTCTTTTTCTACATTATTTATTATGTTTTGTGTATCTTTCTCTGTTAAACCTTCGTTTTGTGCTTTATTTATCATTTCTGGTCTTGCATATTTTCTTGCATCTATTTCTTTTAGAAATTCACTTTTTGGTCTTTCTATATTACTTAAAGGATTGTTTTCATTTATTTTGCTTTTTACTGCTTTCATCATTTCTGTATTTACTTCTTCTAAAGATGTATCATATTTAGTTTCCGGTATTCTGTCAGCTATAAGTTTTGGCATGTGTTTCATATTTTTTATTTTGTTTAGTATTTTTTTAGTTGATGTAAAAGTAGTTACATTATCTCTTGATTTATCTTGGTTTTTTGCCATTTTTTTCAATAATCTTTTTTGGCTAAATGATTGTTTCTTTAATTGTGTACTTGTGTCTAATATGTCTATATCGTTTTCTTTCATCATTTTCTTGTAGTCTTTATAATTTATTGTACTGTCATAAATAATTTTAAATTCATTTTTGTTCATTCTATATGCAGTTAAGTTTTCTAAGTTTTCTTTGCCACTTAACATTTCTGCTATATTTAAATCTATTTCAGATTTTACATTTGTTTTATCTAGATTAGTAGTTGGCTCAAATGTTTCTACTTTTCCATTATCATATGTTTTTAAATATATTCCTAGTTTTGTAAGACATGTTATTGCAACTAAGTTTGGCTTTACTTCTTTATCTGGATGTAGAATCGCCTCATTTTCTTTTTGTATTCTTTCTATAAAGTTTGGGTCATAATTTATTTCTGATTTATGATTATCAGTTCTTGTTTCTGGTACTGATTTTGTTCCATTTTCTGTATGATTTTCTTTTTCTGCCCTTTTCTTTATTTCTTTTAATTCTTCTGGTGATAGTTTTATTGTTTTTTCTTCACTTTTTGTTTCTTTTTCATGTTCTTGACTTTCTGAATCTTTTGTTTTTTCATTTTCTTTTTCAGTTTGTATTGTTTTTGTTTCTGGCTTAACCTTGCTCTCTTCTGGTTTTACCTTACTTTCTTCTGGCTTAACATCTCTTTCTGTTTTTTTCTTTGTTTTTTCTTCTTGCTTTTTTTGAGTTTCTTCTTGCTCTATTTCAAGGCCATTATCTATTCTTATAAGATTTTGTAAAAATTTTTGATATTCTTTGTTTATTTGTCTAATATTTCCATCCAATATTGCTATTTTTTCTTCACATTGATTATAAAATTCTTTATAATTTTCATTTAAATTATTAATCTTTCTTTGTAAAAATTCTTTGTATTTTGAATCTCTTGCTTTATTTGGGTGTTCTTTTTCTTCTTTTTCCATATCATTTAATTGTTTATAAAGATTAATCATTTCTTCAGAGTTATTTAATTTTAATAGTTCTTCTTGTTCTTTATTTTTTAATTCTGCTATTTCATTTTTTATGCCTGTTACTTTTTCTTCTTTTTCATTTCTTGCATTTACTTTTACAGTTTCTTTTCTTTCTTCTAGCATTTTTTTGTATTCAATATTTTTTTGTACTTCTTTATTTTTTTGTTTTAGCTTTTCTATTTCCTTCTCTCTGTTTGCTATTTCAGTTACTATTTCTTCTGTCCTTTTTTGTTTTGCTTGATTAGTATCATTAGCTGAAAAAGTTGTTTCATATTCTTTTCCATATTTTTCTAAATTTCTTATTTCGTCTTCTAATTTTTCTATTTGTGCTGTTTTATCTTCAACATCTAATGAGTTTATTGCGTTTGTTATATTTTTATAGCCATCTAAGTAAATTTTGGTATCTAAAATTTTATTTTCTTCCATATATTATATTACCCCTTTCAGAATATAAAATATCACTTGTATTAAATTATACCATTTCTCATCTTTTTTTGCAACATTTTTATGTAAATTTCCTATTTTTTAACAAAAATGTAATAAAAGCGTAATATTTGTCATACTACGCTTTTAATCTTAAATTCTCTAAACTTCTATTTGCAAGCATCTCATACCTTTTCTTTTTATCCTTTATTTTTCCACCTTCAAAATCTTTCAAAATTCCAAAATTTGCATTCATTGGCTGAAATTTAGAGTTAGGCTCAGAAATATATTTTGCTAAACTTCCTATCATAGTTAATTCAGAAAATTCTATTTTTTGTCTATCTTGGTTTTTTATTCTCATTTTAAAATCTTGCACTGCATTTAATGCTGCTACCATTCCAGAAGAAATTGATTCTACATATCCTTCTACTCCTGTGATTTGTCCTGCAAAATAAATATTGTTATGTTTTTTTAGTTTATATGTGTTATCTAATAATTCTGTAGAGTTTATATATGTATTTCTATGCATTACTCCATACTTTATAAACTCTGCACTTTCAAGTCCTGGGATGAGGCTAAATACCCTTTTTTGTTCTCCAAATTTCAAATTTGTTTGAAAACCTACCAAGTTATATAAACTTGCTTTAGAATCATCTTGTCTTAATTGCACTACTGCATATGGTCTTTTTCCTGTTCTTGGGTCATCAAATCCTACTGGTTTTAGTGGTCCAAAACGCAATGTATCTATTCCTCTTTTTGCCATTATTTCTATTGGCATACATCCTTCGAAAATTTCTCTTTTTTCAAAATCATGTAACATTACAACTTCTGCTTCTATTAATTCTTTGCAAAATTTTTCGTATTCTTCTTTATTAAATGGCAAATTTATATAACTGTTTTCGCTTTTTTCTATCCTATTTTTCCATTCTTCTATTGTTTCATCTTTTTTCTTTTCTTGTTCATATCTGTTTCCATAAAAAGCAATATTAAAGTCTATACTGTCTTTTTGAACTATTGGAGCTGCTGCATCGTAAAAATATAATTCTTGGTTTGGTATTAACTTTTTTATTTCTTCTGACAAACTTTCTGATGTCAAAGGGCCTGTTGCTATTATTGTTATTACATCTTCAGCTAAAATTTTTAATTTTACATCTTTTCCTACTTCTTTATTTATAATGTTAATTAATGGATTACTTTTTATTTTTTCTGTTACACTTTTTGAAAAATTCTCTCTGTCAACTGCTAATGCTTGTCCTGCTGGAACTTTAGTTTCATCTGCTATTTTTATTAATAGAGAATCTAGCCTTCTTAATTCTTCTTTTAGAAGCCCACAAGCATTTGTAATTAGATTAGACTTAAATGAATTACTACATACTATTTCTGCTAAATTTTTATTATGATGAGCTGGTGAATATTTTTTTGGTTTCATTTCATATAAGTTTACTTTTATTCCTCTTTTTGCTATTTGGTATGCAGCCTCGCTTCCTGCTAAGCCTCCCCCTATTATGTTTATGTAATCTTTCAATTTTTTAATTCCTTTCTATAAATCTGATATCAATACTTTAAAATAATAAAATTGTATATGTAAGTTATAGATTTACTTATCATCTTTTAACTAACTTTTACTCTACTCTCTTTCATTATCTTCTTTTATTTTTCCTCTAATTTTTTGGTTAAATTCTTTTAGCTGTTTTTCTAAATCTTTTCTTTCCTTTGAAATAGTACCATCTGTGTTTGTTTTATCTATTTTTTGTTTTTCTTCATATTTTCTTTTTTCAACTAATTTGCTATATTTTTCATCTAAAATTTGACCTATTTCATATAATAATTTACTTTTTATATTTTTTTCTTCTGGGGTGTTCCCTCCATATTCTATTTTTATAGTCTCATATAAATCATACAATACATTTAAACATTTTAATCTATCATCTTTATCTTTTGTTTGTTTTAAAAGTTCACTTATACTTTCTATTCTATCTCTTATATCTCTTTCATCTTTTTTATCTTTTTCTTCATCAAATTTTTGGTATGGATTTTCGCTCATAAATCATACACTCCTATTTATTCAAAATGCCATTTTGTTAACTGTCACAAAATGGAAAATTGTCCTTTTCGTAACTGTCCCCAAATGGACATCCATATGGACATTACATTCCAAACAATTTCATTATATCGTCTTTAGATAATTTGCTTATAAATGTTGTTTTTGTACTTAGCATATCATCCATTAGTTTTGCTTTTCTTTCTTGCAAATCATATATTTTTTCTTCTATTGATTCTTTTGTTATTAGTTTATATACTTGTACATTGCTTTTTTGTCCTATTCTATATGCTCTGTCTGTTGCTTGATTTTCTGCAGATAAATTCCACCATGGGTCATAGTGTATTACCATGTCTGCTCCTGTTAGGTTTAATCCTGTTCCTCCTGCTTTTAATGATACTAGAAATATTTTTACTTCTGGGTTTTTGTTAAATTCTTCTACTAAGTTTATTCTTTCTTCTACTTTTGTTGATCCTGTTAGCTCAAAGTATTTTATTTTCCTTAGATTTAGCTCTTCTTCTATTATTTCAAACATTGATGTATATGTTGAAAATAATAGTATTTTGTGCCCTGATTGTATTGCATCTTCTACTATTTCCATACATTGTTCTAGTTTGCTACATTTTCCATTATAATTTTCTATAAATAGTTTTGGGTGGCAACATATTTGCCTTAACCTTGTTAGTGCTGCCAAAATTTTTATTTGACTTTTTTCAAATCCATTTGCATTTATTTCTTGTGCTACTTCTTCTTTTACTCTTGCTAAATATGATATGTATATTTGTTTTTGCTCTTCGTCCATTTCGTTATTTAAGACTGTTATTGTTTTTTCTGGTAACTCTGTTAATACTTCTTTTTTTGTTCTTCTTAGTATAAATGGCTCTATTAGCATTTTTAATTTTTCCATTGCTTCTTGGCTATTGTCTTTTACAATTGGCACTTCATATGAATTTTTGAATTTCTTGTATGTGAATAAATACCCTGGCATTATAAAGTCAAATATTGACCATAGTTCTGCAAGTGAATTTTCTATTGGTGTTCCTGTTAATGCAAATCTGGTTTTTGCTTTTAATTCTTTTATTGCTTTTGCATTTTGTGTATTACTGTTTTTTAAATATTGTGCTTCATCTGCTATTGCAAACTTGAATTCGTAATCTTTTTCTTTGTATAGGTCTATGTCTCTTTTTAATAAGTCATATGATGTTATTATTAAATCATATTTTTCTATTGATTTTATTTTTCTTTGTCTTTCTTGTAATGATCCTCTTATTACTTGGGTTTTTAAACTAGGTGCAAATTTTTTTGCTTCACTTAGCCAGTTTAGTGTAAGTGAGCTTGGTGATATAACTATACTTGTGCATTGATTTTTTTCTCTTTCTGATAATAATAGAGCAAGTATTTGTATTGTTTTTCCAAGTCCCATGTCGTCTGCAAGTATTCCTCCTAATTTATAACTGTCTAGTACTTTTAACCATTTAAATCCTATTTTTTGATAATATCTTAAGTCTGCTTTTAGGTTTGTTGGGATTTTTACATTTTCTTCAAATTGATCTTTATCTAAATTACTTATTGTGTCTTTATATTCTTTATTTTTTATTATTTCTATTCCTTTTAATTCTTTTAATAATTGGTTTAAATAAAAGCTTCTGTTTACAGGTAGTTTTATTTTCCCTTTTTCTATTTCTTTGTATTCTAAATCTGCTCCTGTTATTAATTTGTCTATAAATTCTATTTCTTTGTTTTCTTCTAGTTTTAAAAAACTTCCGTCTTTTAACCTATAGTATTTTTTCTTTAGTTTATATCTTTTCATTATTTCTTCTAGCTCATCTGCTGCAATATTTATTTTGCTTAAATCTATTTTTAATAAGTCATTTTCTATTTTTACGCCTACATTTCCTATTTTTGGTTTTGTAATTTCTTTTGTTTTAAAGTTTTCTGTTGCCATTATTTCAAACTTTTGCATATAATTTTGAATGTCTTCATTTAAAAATTTATATATTTTATCATTTTCTGGCATTATAAATCTTAAATTTTTAATATCTACCATAAATCCACTTCTTCTGAATATATTTAGTGTTTTGGTTTCTTCTACTATATTTCTTGGAAAAGCTATTTTTTTCTTTTCATCTAGTGGATTAAACTCATTTTCCCCATATATAAATCTTAAATCTGCTATTAAATAGTCATTTTTATCAAAGTCTAGAAATATTTTTACACTTAATGTTTTGGGTCTGTATTTTTCTACTTCTTGATTATCAATATTTCCTAATATTATTGAATTTTTAACTCTTGGCATTATTATTGAAAATAAATCTGATAAGTCTTTTTCTTCTAAGTATATTTTTTCTACATAGTTTTCTCTGAATTTGTTTAATAGTTTTAATTTTGAATTTTCAAATTCCTTACTGCATCTGTATAATTTGTCATTGATTAATATATATTTATATTTTTTTCCTTTGATTAAATTTATTTTAAATATTTCTATATTTGTTTCTATACTGTATTCATTTTCGTTTGTTTTATTTAACACAAATTCTATACTTGGGTCTTGTTCTAGAAATTCTACATCTGTTTCTATATAGTCTCTTTGCATTTTTGTTTTTTTGTTTTTTAATGCATCAAATAACTCATCTATACTACTAGCTCCAAGTACAATACTTGTTTCACTAAGTGCTTTTCCATAATATCTATAGTTACTGTTTGCATTTGAATTTGTTTCTTTTATTATTTCTGCATACTTTAAAATAAACTCTAATAACTTTTCACTTTCTTTTGTAAACATTTCTTTTTTATGTATGAACTTTAGTTTATCTCCATATTTGTAAAATTCATTATTTAACATTCTGTCATAAAATTCTGATAGGTTTTTTATTTTATATAACCTTTTGTTTCCTAGTTTAAATTCTATTTTCATTGTGTTTGTAAATTTATCATATAATATTTTTGGCTCAATGGTAATTGTTCCTTCATTTTGAAGCTTTTTTTCTTCTTCATCTATATTTTCTATTTCATTTATCTCTTCATTATAAAAACTTTTTACTATTTGTTTAAATTCTCTATATTTTACATCTCCTATGTTTTTTCTAGGATCTTTTTCGTTTATTTTTGTTTTTTGATTATTATTGTTATTTAATAAATCTTTGTGATTACTTTCTTTTTCATTGTTTTCGCCTAATTTAAATATAGTAGCTAGTGTGTGTTTACATACTCCATAGTGGTTATAGTAGTCTTGGCAAGTACAAGAAATATCTACTATTTCTCCTTTTTTTACTTCTATGTATGTATTATATGTGTCTTTGCCTGAAACAAGAGCAGAAACTTCAAAGTTGTTTTTATCTTCATATTCAACTTTTGTTATTTCTACTCTTCCTTGGTTTTTGTATTTTATGGCTTTGGTTTCTCTTGCAATTCCTGCATCTTCTATTAATTCATTTACAATTTTACTAGATATTACCATTTCTTTTCTCCTTATGTTTCTTTGAGTCTTTATTATACTATATTTTTTCTATTTATTCAAGGGTTTAAGATTTAGTTTGTGTTGAAAAAATGAAGATTTAGTTTGTGTTGAGAAAATTGAAAAAAGTCGATGTAAAAAGCTTGCTAAGGGGCAATGCAAAGATTGCTAATGGTGTCTGCAGGGTCTATCTAAGCTTAAGTTAAAAGTATTGATATATCTTAAAATGCAGTGACGCGCAGTTTGGGAGGATGCCAATTCACATAGACCAGTCCAGCGCAACTTTTCACACTTCGAATGTACTACTTAATTTATTCATATGATATGTCCGACCAGCAAGGAACGGAATTTTAAGATATATCAATACTTTTAACTTAAGCTTAGATAGACCCTGCAGACACCATTAGCAATCTTTGCATTGCCCTTTAGCAACCTTTTTACATCGACTCTTTTTCAATTTTTCCTTTGCTCCTTTAGTCTTTGCTGACGTTAAATGTCAATACATTTTTTCTGCAACCTATGCAATAATTATTTTAGTTCATATTTAAGGTGGTATTATGATTAAAGAAAAAAGAAAGGAAAAAAAATATACTCAAGAACAGATGTCTCAAATTTTAGGTATTAGTTTAAGACAATATATTAGAATTGATAATGAAGAAGATTTGCCCAGACGTGATGTTTTAAAAAATTTAATTATTCAGTTAGAACTTTCTAATGAAGAAATTGGAACTTATATTAGAAAAATGACTGATAATATTGCTTAAATTTACATTAAAAAATCTCTCAAAAAAGTTTTACTTTTAAGAAAGATTTATTTTGTTTCTTTTATTTTTTCTGATAAATAAAATTTAGCTATTAATTCATCTAATTCTACACTTAATTTATATATTTTGTCATATTCTTTTCCATCTTCTATACTTTTGTTTAATTTTTCTCTTAATCTACAGATTTCATCATTTAACATATAAATCGCTCCTTTTTCTTTGCTTTCTTTTTTCTATATATAAATTACCATATTTTTCCTTTTTAGTCAAGCATTTTCGATTTTTTTTATGGACTTTTTAGCGACTTCTTCTATTTTTTTTCGACAGTAACATTTAAAAAAGGTTGCCAAAGGGGACGGAGAAAAATGGCAATTTTCAAAAATAATTTTTAAAAATTGCCATTTTTCTCCGTCCCCTTTGGCAACCTTTGGCATTTCTTACTATTTTATGTTAGTTTCTTATAATCGACAAGCACATTTTGGTTTCATCAAATACTTCTTTTAGTATTTGATTTACATAATTTAAGTTTATACTTCCTATTTGTTCTAAGTAGTCAAAAGTATTTATTCCTTTGAAATAGTCTGAAAGAAACATTCTTGCAATTTCTGTTACATCATTGTATTCTTTTACATATTCACCATATATCATTTTTTTGATTCTATTAAATTCTTCTTCTTTTATTGTTTCTTCTTTTTGTTTTTTTATTTCTTTTTTTAGTTCTTCATATATTTTTTCTGGCTCGTTTGCTTGCATTGATATAAGTATATGTGCATAGTTGTTGGAAAATTCATAACTTATGCTAGGCATGTTTGATATGTTTCCCTGCTGATATAATTTTTTATATAAATTTGAACTTTCTCCTATTAAAATATTTAATAATATTTCTATGCTTAAATGTCTTTTTACTATTTCTTCTGAACTTGAAAAACTGTTTTCTATATTACAGTCTTTTATTCCAATTGTACATAAAGGTCTACTTACTTCCATTTTTTGCTCTATTTTTTCTTTTACTATCTCTTTTGGCTCTTTTTCATATATTCTTTGTATTTTGCCATTTGATTTTTTATCTATTAATCTTTTTTTTATTTCTTCTAGAATTTCTTCTGGAACAAAATCTCCACATATTACGATTGCCATATTTGATGGATTATAAAATGTATTATAACATTTATATAATATTTCTTTATCTATTTTATCTATTGTTTCTATTGTTCCTGTTATATCAAGCTTTATTGGGTTATTGTGATACATTGCTTCTAATGTATTTAGGTATACTTTCCATTCTGGGTAGTCATCATACATCATTATTTCTTGACCAATTATTCCTTTTTCCTTTTCTACATTTTCGTCTGTGAAATATGGATGTTGTATATAATCCATAAATTCATCTAATGCTTCATAAAAATTGTCTGTACATTCATATAAGTATGCTGTGTGGTCATTTGTTGTATATGCATTTGCTTCTACTCCTAAGCTTGATAGCACATCTAAACTATTTGTCCCATTTTCTTGTTCAAACATTTTGTGCTCTAAAAAATGTGCTACCCCTTTTGGCACTTCTGTTATATTTGTTTCTCCTGGAGCAATAAATTTGTTATCATTTGAGCCATATTTTGTTCCCCAGATTATATATTTTTTTTGTACTTTTCTTTTTGGTATTATCATTACTGTTAAACCATTGTCTAATTTTTCTGTGTATACTTCTTCTTTTACTTTTAAGTTTTTAGTTATTTGCATTTTTCTCTCCTTTCTTTTTTAATTTCTTAAAAAATATATTGTATTTATATTTACTTTATTTGCAACATCTATTACATCTTGTCTTGTAATATTTTTTATTATTTCTTCATATTCTTTTAGGCTTGTCTTTTTTTCTTGAAATTCTTGTCCAAAATAATATAGTATTTCTGTATCTTGCTCATCATCTATTACTTTTATTGCTGCTATTATTCCTTTTTTTGCATTTTCGACTTCTTCTTTTGTGAATTTTCCTTGTTTTAAATCTTCTAATTGTTCTTTTATTATTTCTAATGCTTTTTCATAGTTTTTTATTTCTATTCCACAGTTTATAAATATATTGTTTTTATTTTTTAATAAACTTGAACTTGCAGTATATGCTAAACTATTTTTTTCTCTTACATTTTGGAATAGTTTTGAGGTAGCTGATCCTCCAAGAATACTATTATATATTAATGATGTATATTTTGATTTTTCGTCTTTTATTTTTAAATCTAATCCTATTATTAACTTTCCTTGTACTACTTCCATTTTTTCTTCTACTGTTTTTATTTCTTCTGTTTCGTTTTTGTTTTTTTCTGATTCTTTAATGAATTTTGGCTCTCTTTCTTTTAGATTTTTTATTACTTTATTTTCTTCTATATTTTTTTCTATGTTTTTTTCTATGTTTCCAGATATAAATATATCTATTTTGCATTCATTAATTAAGTTTTGATAGTAACTATAAAGTTTAGTTTCATCTATTTTCTCTAAGTCTTCCACATATCCGTATTTATATAATCCATAGCTTTGATTTTTATACATTTCTTCTATGCATCTTTCATATGCATATCTTGATTTATTATCCATTTTTCCATTTATTATTTGCTTTAAATTCTGTTTTTCTTGATTTATATATTCTGTTTTGAAGTGGTCTTTTTCTAGTTTTGGATTAAATATTATTTCAAATAATACTTTTATTGATTTTTCTAATATGTTTTCATTCTCGTTTGGAAGGTATTCATCATTTATGCTTTCTAGATAAAATTTTAATATTTGGTTGTCTCCTTTTTTATCAATTCCACAGTCAAATGTTGCTCCATACATTTCTTCTAATGTCTTGCTTATTTCTTCTTGTGATTGCATTTGTTCTGTTCCTCTTCTTAATACTGCTGGAAGTAGTGCATTTTTTGTTACGTTTTCTTTTGTCAGTTCTGTTGTTAAAAATACTGCTATTAGGTTTGTTTTGAATTTTTCGTTTTTTATTGTGTGCAAGTTTATGCCTTTTTTTATTTCCTTTTTTGTGTATTCCATTTTTCTTTCTTCCTTGTTTTTATATTTAGGTTTTTTTAGGTTACCTATAAACCATTGGTTTAATACTTTTTTTACTTTTCTTATTATAACACTTTTTTTAGTTTTTATTTATTTTTTTAAAATTTGCAATTTAAAAAAGAATAGAAATTAGAATTTTCCCCTTTTTCCATTCTTTTTATTTTTTTATGTATTTAGTTTGTTTTTAAAATTTTCTTTTTCTTGCTGCTTCTGATTTTTTCTTTCTTTTTACACTTGGTTTTTCGTAGTGCTCTCTTTTACGAACTTCTTGCATAACTTCATTTCTTGCGCATTGCCTTTTAAACCTTTTTAAGGCTTCTTCTATATTACCATTATTAACTTTTATCTCTGACATTTAAAATTCCCCTCCTTCCGGCCATACGAATCTGTATGTGGGATAACCCTTTTAATGTAATTATTATACATTATAGTATTTTAGTTGTCAATAGGTATTTTTTCGTTTTTGTGGTTTTGGTATTTTTTGGTTTTTTATATTAGTGTAGTTTGATAGTTTGCTTTTATGTTTTATTACTTTTTTCAAAAAATAAAAACTTATAAAGTTTATTAGTTCTTTATAAGTTTTTATTTTTTATCAATTTTATGAAAATAACTTTCCTATCCAGCTAAATAATGGATTTTCGAATATAAGTTCTCTCATCCAGCTATTTGTAAATGGTATAAACCATAATATTATACCCATAATTAGTACAATTAGTATTGTAAGTCCTACAGCAAATACATCTTTTTTAGTAATCTTCCTTTTTTCTCCTGTTTTTGGTCTATTTGCTATAATTTCCTTTACAAGATTTGTCATTGATGAAAATGTCCCTACATCATTTTTTGTTTTTCTGTATTTTTCTTGGGTTTCGTAATCTCTATTTTTTATATTTTCATTTCTTGCATTGTTGTTATTTTCAAAACTATTTGTATTTACAGGAGTTTTTGTATCTTGAAACCTAATATTATCATTTTGATATCTCATTTGTTTTTTAAAATTTTTCATTCTTTCTATTTGCAGTTCTTCATCATATTGCTCTCTTAAAAAATCGTCTGAAAGCACTTTATAGGCTTCATTTAAATTTTTAAGCTTTTCTTCAGCAAATTTTCTTTTAATTTCATCTGTTTGTAGGTCTGGATGGTATTTTTTTGCTAAAGTTTTATATGCTTTTTCTATAATTTCAATAGATGCTTTTTCATTAACTTGTAATATTTCATAATAATCTTTCATAATTACCTCTTGTTTTTATTTTGTTTTATTTTACTATATTATTCATTATTTTTCAATATTTTATTTATAAAAAATGGTCAATCTGGGACAGGTCCCAATTGACCATTTTTGGTTAACTTGGGACAGGTCTGAATCTAATGTATATTATAAACTTAGTTTTCTTATTCTTGCTATTACTTGTTTCATTTATTGGATTATTGTTTTGTACTTTTTTTAATTTCATTTTCTCTTATTATTTTTTCATATTATTATTTCTTTGTAAATTACTTTAATTTTTATAATTTTTATTTGTATTTTAAATATTTACGGAAGTTCTTTTTTGCTTTACATTTCGTTTCTATTACATTTTATTTACATTTTCATTACAATGCACAAATTTTCCAAAAATTCTATATATTTCTAGCTTATTTTTCAAATTTTTCATTTACAAAATTTTTTTTAAAGTATATAATAATTTTGAAAATATAAGAGGAGGTAAACAAATGATATTTTTAAGAAACAAAAAAGTTATTTTCATATTACTTATTGCATTTTTTTGCATTATTTTACTTAACAGTATTTCTTTTGCTGATAGTTTTACATTAAATAAAAGTTCTGTTGATGTCTCACTAAATGGCTCTGCTTTTATATCAGCAAGTGGTGGTAGTGGAACTACTACTTGGACAAGTAGTGACCCAAGTATAGCTACAGTTGAAAATGGAACTATTAGAGGTCTAAAAATTGGTACAACTACAATAACTGCAACACGTGGTAATGAATCTGCATCTTGTACTGTAAATGTTGTATATACTATGTTATCAATTGGTGCAAATGCCGGAAACAGTGTATCTAGCATAAATTTGATTTTAGATGTTCATGAATCTGAAACTTTAAAAGCAAAAGTAGAAGATGGTAACTTTGAAGAGATTTCAGATGCTTTGGTAACTTGGTCTAGTAGTAATACTAGTGTAGCTTCAGTAGATAGTACTCGGTAAAGTGCAAGCTTTAAAAGCTGGAACTGCTGTAATAACTGCTTCCGCAGCTGGTGTATCAGATACGTGTGAAATTACAGTGTTAGATGCTCCAAACGCTCCAGATTTTTCTAATGCTAAATATGATTTAACTCTTAGTGGAACTATCGAGACATTGCAGATTAGTAATATTAAACTTGGTGATAATACTAATTTTTATTACATAATAACTTCAAACAATACTATGCCAGAAATAAAATATCATGATAATGGTTTTCTTGATAATGAATCGATGAGTGACTATTTAGAAAATTTCTCTTTAAATTCTGATGAAAACTATATTTACACAAGAAATTTATCTAAATATGTTGAATTGAATCAAGATTTATATTTATGGGTAATTGCAGAAACCAGTTTGGGAAATTACTATTATGATGAAAACGGAACTTATGTTTCAGCTACAAGTAAATTACTTGTAAATGGAAAAGAACTGGAAAGACCTGATTTGCCACAATTAAATCTAATTTTGCAATCTTTTTCAATAGGCGCATGGAGTAGTACATCTGGCACTTCTGATAAAACTACATCTATAAGATTCAATTTTCCAACAGATACTACAAATAGAAAATTCACATTAAAAATTGGAAAAGTTACAGATACTTCAATATTGAATAAAATAAGAAATAATGATTATTCAGGTATTACAGATTTACTTTCATATGCAAAAACACATAATGGAATATATACTGAAGAACTTACAACAACAGGAGCTGCATATTTTAGAACTGATTCAACTCTTTTTGATGGAAATAGCTTACTAGAAAATAAAGCATATTATTATATTTATGCTGTATTTGATGATGAAAATGGTAAATATTATCCAATTGAAGGTGTAACTTTAGGTCAAGCTTGGTTGTCATCAATTTCAGACTCTTGGGATTTACTTGCATATACAAGTAGTGACTTTGAATGGGATAATTTAACTCCAAGTGGGGATAATCCGGCAAGTAATACTCTAGTTACAGATGATCCTACAATTTCTACTAATCCATTACCTGATACAGGAGCAAATATTATTTTAATTGGGTTAATCTTTATATTTGTTTTTAGTGGTATTATATTCTTTGTAAAATATAATAAATTTAAGTTTATTAAATAATTAAATGGTCAATCTGGGACAGGTCCCAATTAACCAAAAATGGTCAATTGGGACCTGTCCCAAACTGACCAAAAATGGTTAATCGGGACCTGTCCCAGATTAACCATTTTCAGAAAATATTTGTTCAAATTCGTCTGCTTCTATTTTTTCTTTTTCTAGTAATATTCCTGCAACTCGATGTAATTTGTCTATGTGGTCTGTTAATATTTGTTTTGCTCTATTATATGCTTTGTCTATTATTTTTTTGATTTCTTCATCTATTATTCCTGCTGTTTCTTCTGAGTATGTTTTTGATTGTGCAAAGTCTCTTCCTAAGAATACTTCGTCTTGGTCTGATCCTAGCATTAGTGTTCCTATTCTTTCACTCATTCCGTATTTTGTTACCATGCTTCTTGCGATTTTTGTTGCTCTTTCTATGTCATTGCTTGCTCCTGTTGAGATGTCGTTTAATATTAGGCTTTCTGCTACTCTTCCACCTAGTAATGATACTATATTTTCTTCCATTTCTGTTTTTGACATGAAGTTTTTGTCTTCTGTTGGGCGGTACATTGTGTATCCTCCTGCCATTCCTCTTGGTACTATTGATATTTGGTGTACTGGGTCTTGAGTTTCTAGGTAGTGGCTTACTACTGCATGACCTGCTTCATGGTATGATACTAGTTTGTTTTCTTTTTCACTTCTTACTCTTGTTTTCTTTTCTGGTCCCATTGTTACTTTGACCATTGCGTCTTCTATTTCACTCATTCCGATTTCTGTTTTATTTCTTCTTGCTGAAAGTAAAGCTGCCTCGTTTAATACATTTTCTAGGTCTGCTCCTGCAAATCCTGATGTGTTTTTAGCAATTATTTTTAAATCTACATCGTCTGCTAATTTTTTCTTTCTTGCGTGTACTTCTAGTATTTGTTCTCTTGCTTTTACATCTGGAAGTCCTACTACTATTTGTCTGTCAAATCTTCCAGCTCTTAATAGTGCTTTATCTAGTACATCTGGTCTGTTTGTTGCTGCTAATACTATTACTCCTTCGTTTTCTGAGAATCCGTCCATTTCAACTAGTAATTGGTTTAGTGTTTGTTCTCTTTCGTCATGTCCTCCACCTAAACCTGCTCCTCTTTGGCGTCCTACTGCATCTATTTCGTCTATAAATATTATACATGGTGCATTCTTTTTGGCTTCATCAAATAAATCTCTTACTCTTGATGCTCCTACACCTACAAACATTTCTACAAAGTCTGATCCACTTATTATAAAAAATGGTACTCCCGCTTCTCCTGCTACTGCTTTTGCTAAAAGAGTTTTTCCTGTTCCTGGTTGACCTACTAAAAGTACTCCTTTTGGTATTCTTGCTCCCATGTCTGTGAATTTTTTTGGATTTTTTAAAAATTGTACTATTTCTTCTAATTCTTCTTTTTCTTCGTCTACTCCTGCTACATCATCAAATGTTATTTTGTTTCTGTCTGCTGGTGTCATCATTCTTGCTTTGCTTTTTCCAAATGATAGCGTTTTTCCTCCTGGTTGGTTTGAGTTCATTCCACCCATCATTATAAACCAGAATATTAGGAATATTATTAGTAATCCAAATGGAGTAAGTAGGCTTAAGATTGCAACAAATATTGATTCTGATTTTTCTTCTAATGTAAATGCTCCATTTTTTATAAATTCTTCTGTATATGTCATAAAGCTTCCCATATCAGGTATATTTACTTCTTTTTTTACTTTGTCATCATTTAAGCTCACTATTGCGGTTTTTCCATCTGCTTGTATCTCTATTGATTCTACCTTTCCTTCATTAATATTTGTAATTAATTCAGAATATTTTAGTTTTGAGCTTGAGTTTTCCATTATTGATGATAATACTATTATAAATATTATACCAATAATTAACCACATCGCTAATGTTTTTATGCTGTTTTTCAAGTTAATTCCTCCTTCATTTTTAAGCTAATAAAATTTTATCCCCATAATTTCTTTGTTTGATTTTATACCATATATTTTTTCCATTTGCAAGCATTTTTTTGTGAATTTTTTGTTACAAATCCTTTGCGCTTGTAAGATTTCTTACGGATATTCATATTTTGTGCTTTAAATTTTTTTCCATTTTTAGTTTTTATTTTTTATTTTGTTGATTAATAAAATGAATTTGTCCACTTTTTACTAGTATTTTGATATTTTTATTTGGAGTTAGGTATTTATTTCCTATGTTATTACTGCATAATTTTATTATATCTTCTACATGTATTTGCTCTATTCCTTTACTATTTCCAAAAATCCTCGTTATAGTATATAAAATTATTCTTGATTTTATGACTTTTTCTTGTGAATTAAATTTTTTTAAATCTAATATTATTTCTTTTGGTCTTTTTAAGTTTTCGTTTTCTATTTTCTCTTCTACCATTATTTCCGTATAGATTTTTTCGACTTGCTTTTTTATATATTCATCTTCTTCTTTTACAAGTTTTGACAATCTATCTATTGTTTCTATAATATTTGGGTTAAATTCTTTTTTTATGTATGGTAATACGATGTTTCTTATTTTGTTTCTTGTATAAATATTTTCAAAATTTGTTTTATCTATTCTTGGCTTTAAATTATTTATTTCGCAATATTTTTCTATTTCTTCTCTTGTACATTCTATTAATGGTCTTATATATTGATTATTTTTTGGCTCTATTCCTTTTAAACCTGATATTCCACTTCCTCTTAGTATATGCATTATTATTGTTTCTATGTTGTCATTTTTGTTATGTGCAATTGCGATTTTGTTTGAGTTTGTTTCTTTCATAAGTTGATTAAAATATTTGTAGCGTTCATCTCTTCCAGCTTCTTCTGTGCCTACTTTTCTAATATTTCCAATTTTTAGTATATCTATACTTTTAGAATAAAATTTTATATCTCTTTTTCTGCAAAACTCTTTTACATAGTTTTCATCGTCTTTTGCTTCTTCTCTTATTAGATGATTTACATGTGCTACTATTATTTCAAAATCTAGTATTTTATCCTTTTTAATTTTATCTAATATATCTAACATACATATTGAGTCTGGTCCACCTGATACTCCAAGTATTAGTTTATCGTTTTTATTTATTAAGTCATATTTTTCTATTATTTTTAGTACTTTTTTTTCCATTTAAATTTCCTTTCTAGTGAATTGCTTTTATAGTTTTAAATTTTTTTACTAATACTAGATTTATATTCACTTTTATTTTTGTTTTTAAGTTATGCATCATATCTTTTTTCTAAACTTACAAATTTTGTATAGTTTCCAAGCCACATTAAATCTACTGTTCCAGTTGAACCACTTCTTTGTTTTGCTATTATTACTTCTGCTATATTTTTCTTTTCACTTTCTTCATTATAATAGTCATCTCTATATAAAAACATTACAATATCTGCATCTTGTTCTATTGATCCTGATTCACGTAGGTCTGAAAGCATTGGTCTGTGGTCAGGTCTTTGCTCTACTGCTCTGGATAGCTGTGATAGTGCAATTACTGGTACATTTAATTCTTTTGCAAGTATTTTTAGTGAACGGCTAATTTCTGCAATTTCTTGCTCTCTACTTCCCATTCTTTTGTTACTACCTTGCACTAATTGTAAATAGTCAATTATTACTAATCCTATATTTTTTTCAAGTTTTAGTTTTCTACACCTTGTTCTAATTTCCATTATTGATATACCTGGTGTGTCATCTATATATATACCCGCTTCTGAAAGTGGTCCTATTGCTCCTGCAAGTTTTGCCCAATCTTCTTCTTCTAGTCTACCTGTTCTTACTTTATTACTGTCTACCATTGCTTCACTACATAAAATTCTGTTTACCATTTGCTCTTTAGACATTTCTAAGCTAAAAATTGCGACTGGTACTTTTGCTTTTACTGCTGCATGTGTTGCAATATTAAGTACAAATGCAGATTTTCCCATAGCTGGTCTTGCTGCAATTAATATGAATTCTGAACCATGTAGTCCTGCAGTTCTATAATCTAAATCAGCAAATCCTGTTGGTACACCTGTTATATGTTGTTTTCTGTTATATAAGGCTTCTAATTCATTAAAACTATCTACTAGTATATCTTTAATTTGAGTATAACCTTTTTGAGTTTTATCTTGTATTAAGTTAAATATCTTTTTTTCTGCCCCATCTATTATATCTTCTACTTCTTCTGCAGGGTCATAGCCTAATTCTACTATTTCATTTGCCGTTTTTATTAATTTTCTTAATGTAGATTTTTCTTCTACTATTTTTATATATTTATTTGCATTTGCAGTTGTAGGTACTTTATCAGGAAGGGTTGCTAAATATTCTATTCCTCCTACTTTATCTAATTTTCCCATTGTTTCTAATTCTGATTTTACTGTTATTAAGTCTATTGGCTCTGATCTATTATATAAATTATACATTGCTGAATATATTGCTTTATTGTCTTCTCTATAAAAATCTTCTTCTTTTAATTTTTCTATACTAGAACTTACTGCATCTTGATCTGTTAACATACTTCCTAAAACGGCTTGTTCTGCTTCAATATCATGTGGTGGTACTTTTCCTAGTTCCATTCTTTTTCCCTTCCTATCTATAATTTTACATTTATTGTTTTAATATCTTAAGTTATATTCCAATTACATGCACTTTTAATTTTGCTATAACACCTTCAAATAGTTTTATTTCAATTGTTTGTATTCCAATTGTTTTAATTGTTTCTTTTAAATTGATTTTTTTCTTATCTATATCAATGTTATATTCTCTTTTTAAATTTTCTGCAATTTCTTTTGAAGAAACTCCGTCCAAAAACCTTTCCATTTTCTCCTGCTTTTACTTGTATTTTAAGAATTATTTTAGATAGTTTATCTGCAATTTTTTTAGCTTCTTCTTTTTCTTGCGCTTTTTTGAATGCATTTGAATCTTGTTTTGCTTTAAGTTTACTTAAATTTTCACTATTTGCTTCTACTGCTAAATTTTTTGGAAATAAAAAATTTCTTGCATACCCATCAGAAGCATTTATAATCTCATCTTTTTTTCCGACCCCTTTTATATTCTCTTTTAATATAACTTTCATCATTTCCATTCCTTTCTTTTTTATTTTATATAGTTTATACCATTTTTGCCAATTTTTCAAGTATTTATTGAACTATGAGTGAACTTTAGGGACGTTCCTTAAAGTTCAAGCTATTATTAACTTTAATATCTATTGCTTACCTTATTATGTTGAACTTTAAGGAACGTCCCTAAAGTTCATTTAAAATTTCTAAAAAGCAAGCTCTCAAAAGCTTGCTTTTTAATTTTCTATTTCTGAAAAATATTCATTAATTCTATTTATAAGTTCTTGTTTTGCTTCATCCATTGTCATTCCTTCTACTTGTGCTCCTGCAAGAGTTATATGTCCTCCACCACCGTAGTTTTTCTAGAATTATTTGAACATTAATATCTCCTATTGATCTTCCACTTATACATATTTTATCTCCCATATAACCTAATACAAATGATGCTGTTACATTGCTTATGGTAAGTAATTCATCTGCTGATTTTGCACATATTAAGCTTGCGTCTTTTGTTTTTTTGTTATTTATTGCTATTGCAATTGTTTCGTTTACTATTTCTGCTTTTTTTACTATATCTGCAATTTTTACAAAACTTGATAAATCGCTTTGAAACCATTTTTTTACTCTGATTATATCTACTCCACATTTTCTTAAGTATGCTGCTGCTTCAAATGTTCTTACTCCTGTTTTGAATGTAAAGTTTTTGGTGTCCATCATTATTCCTGCATATAAGCTTTCTGCTTCTATTGTTTTTAGATTTACTTTTTTACTAACATATTGCAAGATTTCTGTTACAAGCTCTGCTGCTGATGATGCATATACTTCTTGGAATGTTAGTGTTGCATTTTCTATATAGTCTGCACTTCTTCTGTGGTGGTCTATTATTACTATTTTTTCTGTCTTTTTTAATAGCTCTGGTGCTTCTACATAGTTTGTTTTATGTGTGTCTACTATTACAAGTAATGTGTTTTCATCTATATTTTCTTCTGCTACTTCTTTGCTAATTAAGGTATCTTCATATTCTTCTTCTTTTTCTAGTGCTTCTTTAAAACTTTGAAGTGTTGTTGTTTCATTTGATGTAATTATGTATGCATTTTTTCCTAAGTCTTTTACTAATCTATATATTCCCATAGCTGACCCCATAGCATCTATGTCTGGGTTTGTGTGTCCCATTATCATTACTTTGTTTGATTCTTGTACTAAATTTTCTAGTGCTTGTGCTATTACTCTTGCTTTTACTTTTGTTCTTTTTTCTACTTCTTGTGCTCTTCCTCCATAGAACTTGTAGATTTCATTTTCTCTTATGACCGCTTGGTCTCCTCCTCTTCCTAGGATTATATCCATTGCAGTTTGTGATGATTTATATTTTTCTTTATCTGTTTTTCCTTCATTTGATATTGCTATACTAAGTGTAAATTGTACATTTGCTTTGTTTTGTACTTCTTTTATTTTGTCTAATATACTAAATTTATCTTCTTTTATTTCTTCTAGGTATCTTTGTTCAAAAATATATATATATCTATCTCTATCAGTTTTTATTAAAATTCCATTTGTTTCATTTGTCCATTCGTATATACATTTATCTATTTCTGCTGTGATTTGTGGTTTTTCTTCGTTTTCAATTTGTTGCATGTTTTCTTCATAGTTATCTATCATTATTATTCCTACACATGATTTTGAATCTTTATATTCTTTTTGTAGTTTTATGTTTTCTGTTATGTCTATAAAGTAAATGATTATTGTATATTTATTTTTTTCTTTGCTTTTATTTGATTTTACAAATTTTCCTATGGCATTATATGTTTTGCCTTCTATTTTCACTTGAACTTTTACTGTCTTATCTGTTTGCTCTTTTATATTTTCAATTTCTTCTTTTAAATCATATAATATGTCTTGTATGTAGTTATTTATATCTATATTTGCAAATTCTGATACAAATTTTGAGCTTCTCCAAACAATTTTTCCATTTTCTTCTATTATAACTAATGGAAATGGTGAATTGATTAAGCTTGTTTTTGCTGCTGTATCTACTGTTAGTTTTAAATCTTGTATTGTTTCAGAAATCTCACTTTTTTTCTTTTTATCTGTTAATATTGCATAACTTACTATTATTACATATATTATTATTGCTGGGATTATCCATTTTTTATTTTCTATGCTAATTATTAATAGTAATATAAATATTAATATTAAATATATTTTGGTTTTTGAGATTAATTGTTCAGGAAATTTTTTATTATTATTTTGCATACTCTTCTCCTTTACTTTACATGTATATTTTACTAAGTTTTTGAGTATTTGTCAATGGTTTAGTTGCCAAAGGGGACGGAGGAAAATGGCAATCTTCG
>CAKNNA010000030.1 GCA_930989765.1 uncultured Clostridium sp.
TATTTACTTCTTTTTCTTCATCAAATCCTGTTACATCTTCTCCTTTATTTTCTATCAAACTTTCTAGTTCATTTATTTGCTCTTGCTCTTGTTTTTGTGCTTCTTCTGTTTTTTCTTTTGCTTCTTGGGCATTTTTTAATATTCCATTTTGCCCAAATAATGCACTAATTGTTACTCCTGCAAGTATTAGTAAAACTATTATTGTTATAACTAGTGCTACTAAAGTTATTGCTTTTTCTTGTGTTTTTCTTAGATTTTCTTTTTTTACCATTTGTTTTACCCCCATATTTTTATACAATTTTTTAAATAATATCATATGTTTTACTTTTTGTCTATTATTTTTTATCATTTATAGTCATATATAATTAACTACAAATATAGTTATATTTATAATTAAGTAAAGGAATTAATTAAAATATTTATATTTGTAAAATGTTCAAATCTTAATCTTTTTCCTATTTAAAAAATTTAAACTTATTTTCTTTTTTTGGATTTTCTCATTTATGCTATATTGACTTTTATTTTTGAAAACGCTATACTTTAATAAAAATTTTTAATATCATTAATTCCTTTACTTAATTACACTAAAAAATATTTTTAACTTTAAAATATTCTAGCCATTTCATTTTTTTACAATAACATTTTGTTTTTATTATGAACTTTTTTTGTTAATTTATTCTTTAATTTCAAAATCTTTACATAAACCCCTTTATTTTTACATAAAAATATAGTATAATTAAATTGTAGTTAATTTTTAGGAGGAGTAATTATGTGGCAAATTTGGTTAATTATTGCAAGTTTATTTTTTATAGGTGAAATTATTACAGTAGGGTTTTTACTTTTCTGGTTTGGATGTGGAGCATTAATTGCTATGATTGTTAGCTTTTTTACAAGTAGTGTATTAATTCAAACTATTGTATTTGTTATAGCATCTACAATATGCTTATTTGCAACTAAACCATTAGTAAAAAAAATTACCAAAAACAAATCTGTTAAAACAAATGCTTTTTCTATAATTGGTAAACCAGCACTTGTTATTAAAGACATAGACCCTCTTAAAGGAAAAGGCCAAATAAAAGTTGATTCTGAAATATGGTCTGCAGAAAGTTTAGACCAAACCCCTATTTCTAAAGATGAAGAAGTTACAGTAGTTAAAATAGACGGTGTAAAAGCCATAGTAAGTAAAAAGTAATACTATTTAATTTTAGTTTATTTAACCTTTAACTTTAAAAGGTAATAAAAATAAATTTTATATGAAGATTTAAATCTTCAAAAAGGAGGATAATATGTGGTTTTTAATTGTTTTAGTTGTTATTATATTAATAATAGCATTTACATCAATAAAAATTGTAAAACAAGCAGAAGTATACATTATAGAAAGATTAGGAAAATTTTATAAAGTAGCTGATGCTGGTCTTACTATAATTATTCCATTTTTTGACCATGTCAGAAGCGTTGTAAGCTTAAAACAACAAACAATGGATATTCCACCACAAGGAGTTATTACAAAGGATAATGTTACAATTACAATAGATACTGTTGTTTTCTACCAAATAACAGACCCTGCAAAAGCAGTTTATGAAATTCAAAGCTTAAAGAAAGGTATTGAATATTTAGCTATTACTACAATTCGTGATATTATAGGTAAAATGAACTTAGATGAAACCTTTAGTTCAAGAGATGGTATTAATACACAATTAAGAGTTGTACTAGATGAAGCAACTGACAGATGGGGTTGTAAAATTGATAGAGTTGAAATCAAAGACATAACACCACCTGCTGATATTAGAGATGCAATGGAAAAAGAAATGAATGCAGAAAGAAATAAAAGAGCATTAATTCTAGAATCTGAAGCACAAAGACAATCTGCTATAACAATTGCTGAAGGTAAAAAACAAGCTGCTATTTTAGAAGCAGATGCTGATAGAGAAGCTCAAATTAGACGTGCAGCCGGTGAAGCCCAAGCAATAAAAGAAGTTGCTGAAGCTAAAGCTAAAGAAATTGCAATGGTTTATGAAGCAATTAAAAACGCAAACCCAGATGATAAATTAATTCAACTAAAATCTCTAGAAGCTTTAGAAGAAGTTGCTAAAGGTGATGCTAACAAAGTATTTATACCTTTTGAAGCAACAGGAGCACTTGCTGGACTTGGTACATTATCAGAAGTAGTTAAAGAACAAAAAAGCACTAAATAATCTAAATAAAAAACTCTTAAAGCCTTAAAAATTATAGTCTTAAACAAACTTTAATACTATAATTTTAAGGTTTTTTTTATATATATTCTTTTTATTTATACAAAAAGCTTTTTTAACTATATATAACTTAAAATTTCTATTAATATTAACAATTTCACATATTTTACATAAATATTGATTAATTAATTGACTATAAATAAAATTCGTTATATAATTAATATACACACTTTTAATAGAAGAAAGGATGATACTATGCGGGAAATAGCACCCAGAATTTATCTGATGGATAAATTCAATGTAGACTCAGGCATAATTGTTGACATATTTGAAGACGAGCCTTCAACATTTCTAGTTTATAATTTAGATACAAAGCAGGAGCGTTATTTTTCTAAAAATATTTTTGTTCCGGGGAAATATGAAACCATGGAACAAGCTATAAATCTTTTTAGAAAAAAAATGTCTAATTCAGACAAAACACCTATATACATCAATAATAGGGCTTTATCTTTAATAGACATCAGAATAGGTTACTTTAATCCTAATTGGAAAATTGTAAAAACTTTTCCAAACAAGCCTCATCAAATTCAGTTATATTTAAAAGGTACTGATACCTTTGTAATTTCAAACACTGACAAAAATATCTTTGCAATTGTAAGTAAAGACGACTTTTCATCTTGCAGAATTATAGATGGAGATCTTATTTTAGAAAATTTACTGCTTAAAGTAAATTGTGCAAAACAAAGATGTTACATGACTTTTGATGCAGCGCGCCTTATTAATAAAATAATTGAGGACAATTTAAAGTTACCTTTTATTTTATCTTAAGTATTATCTTTTTAGACTTTAAATGAAATTTTTTCATTAAAAAAAGGTTAGCATTTTTTGCTAACCTTCTTTTAATTTTTCATTTATTAAACTTTCTATTTTTTTTGTAACCTCTTCTATACTTAAATTAGATGAATCAACTAAAATTGCATCATCTGCTTTTTTTAAAGCTCCTACTTTTTTATTTTTATCATTATTATCTCTTTCTATTATTTGCTTTAATACTTCTTCATATGTAGATACAATGTTATTTTCTTCATTTTGCAATTGTCTTCTTTTTGCTCTTACTTTAGGGTCTGCATCTAAATATATTTTTAAATCTGCATTTGGGAATACAACTGTTCCAATGTCCCTTCCTTCTACTATGACTTTTTTTCCTATTGCAAGTTTTCTTTGAATATTTACCATTATTTCTCTTACTGGTATAATTGCAGAAACTTGTGATACTATTTTTGTAACATCTTGCTCTCTAATCTTTTTTGTTACATCTTCCCCATTTAAAAATACCATATCACCTTTTTCTGTGCTATTTATTTTTATATCAATATTATTTGCTAAATTAGTTATTTTTTCTTCATCTTCTATTTTTAAATTATTTCTTAAAACTTCTAAAGCTAAACATCTATATGTTGCACCTGTGTCTAAATTTATAAATCCTAAATTTTGTGCTATTTTTTTTGTTACTGTACCCTTTCCACTACCTGCAGGTCCATCTACTGCCACTACAAAACTCATTTTTAATTATTCATCTCCTTTTTTACATCTTTTATTTAAAATATTTATTCCAATATAAGTCACTTTCAAATTTAATTTCTTTTTCAATTCCTGTTTCCATATCTTTTAATTTAAAAGTTTTTGTGTTTACTTCATCTTCCCCTATTACAATTACATATGGAATATTTAGTTTATCTGCATACTTTAATTTTGCTTTTAATTTTTTATCATTTAAATATATTTCTGTATTAATATTATTTTTTCTCAAACTATTTGCAATTTCTATTGCAAAAGTTTTATCATCTTCCATTGGTACTACTAATACTTTTGAAACTGATTTTTGTTTTATATTTATAAGTTTTAATTCATTTAAGATGTAAAAAAGTCTTGTTAAACCTATAGATATTCCAATACCTGGTAATTTTTTATCTGTGTAATATTCTGCTAAATTTTCATATCTTCCGCCCAGAACAAATACTTCCTATTTCTCTGTGTTTATTTAAAAATGTTTCATATACTGTTCCTGTGTAATAATCTAATCCTCTTGCTATACTTAAATCTATTTTAAAGTTTTTTTCTGGAATATTAAATATTCTTATATATTTTACTATTTTTTCTAGTTCTTCTACTCCTTCTTGATAGTTTTGATTTTGAATTTTTAAATTTTCTAATTTTTGTAATTTTTCATCTGTTTGACCATCTATTGTTATGAATTCTAGTATTTTATTTATTGCATCTTTTTCTATTCCTAATTTTTTTAAAGAATCTATTACAGCATCTTTTCCTATTTTTTCTATTTTATCTATTATTCTTAAGATTTCACTAGCATTTTCTTTTTGCTCTAAGCTCTCAAATAATCCATTTAAAATTTTTCTATTATTTATACATATTGTAAAATCGTCAAAACCAAGTTCTTTAAATATTGTATATATTACACTTGGGAGTTCTGCATCATTTAAAGGACTTAGTGTTTCATCACCTATTATATCAATATCACATTGATAAAATTCTCTGTATCTTCCTTTTTGTGCTCTTTCACCTCTATATACTTTTCCTATTTGGTATCTTCTGAATGGAAAACTAAGATTTCCATAATTTTTTGCTACATATTTTGCAAGTGGTACTGTTAAATCAAACCTTAATGAAAGGTCTGTATCTCCTTTTTCAAATCTATATATTTGTTTTTCCGTTTCTCCTCCTGCTTTTGCAAGTAATACCTCTGAGCTTTCTATTATTGGTGTATCTAGTGGCAAAAATCCAAATTTTTGATATGTTTCTTCTATTTTTTGTTTCATTTGTTCAAAATATATTTGCTCTTGTGGTAATAATTCCATAAAACCCGGCAAGGTTCTTGGTTCTACTTTTTTCATAATCTACTCCTTTTAATTTTTTACTTTTATTTTATAAAAAAAATTATCTATTTTATTAAATTTTAATATATTTTTATATTTAAGAAGGAGGAATTTTTCCTCCTTCGTTTATCATAATTTGATGTATCTTTCATCACAACTATGACCTTCTAAGAAATATAAAATTAATGTTGTGCTGTTATTATCATCCACAAATATGTCAAGTCCTATTGCTGCATCATTAAAATCCACTCCGTTAAATGAAATTTCAATAATTTGCTTTTTGCTGTCTACTTTAAACTCTACATATTCATGTCCTCTTCTAATGATGTACTGCTCAGGTGATAAAGCTTTTATTACTTGATAACCAAAGTTTTCAAGCTCTTCTATCCGCTTTAACATCTTCCCTTCATATTCTTCATATTTCTCACATCCATGCTCCTGTAAATGCATATACATATAAGCACCTCCTAAATTATTTTACATAAATATTATATCATAATTTTTAAATAATACAATATAAAATGCGTAAATTTAGAACATTCTTGGTTTTAAGTTTAAATATATCGGTTTTTCATTTTTAATCATTGTTGCTTTTCCATGTCCTGGATAAATAATAGTATCATCTGGTAAAGTTAAAATTTTTTCTTGTATTGACTTCATAATTTCTTCTCTAGAAGATGTTGGCAAGTCTGTTCTACCCCAAGTACCATAAAAAATTGTATCCCCTGAAAATAACATAGCTTCTTTACTGCAATATAATGAAGTACTACCTTTTGTGTGTCCTGGTGTATGTATTACCTTAAATTCTAAATCTCCTAAATGAATTATATCTTCATCATCTATTCTTGAATCTGCTTCTAATTCTATTTCTGGTATATCTATAATACTTGATAAGTTAATTTTAGAATCATTTAATCCTTCACTATCAAAACGGTGTATTAAAACTTTTCCATTGCATCTCTTTTTTAATTCTGTTACACCACCTATATGGTCTCCATGACAATGTGTTAAATATATGTATTTAAGTTTTCCTTTAAAAACTTCTTTTATTAAATATTCTATTTTATCTACATCCCCTGCTGGGTCTATACACATTATTTCTTTGCTTTTTTCATCAAATATTACATAACAATTGGTTTTGTCCCCAATCCAAGTACTTATTTTTAATTCTTTTAATATCATTTGCTTTATGCTCCCTTTTATTTTTTTCTTCTAACTTCATATACACTATCTACTTTTCTTAATGCTTTTAATACTTTATTTAGTTCATCTATATTTTCTACTTCTATATTTATATTAATTATAGCTATTCTTTCTTTTGTTGTTTTAGTATTTACTCCCATTAGTTTTGCTTTTGTTTCTTTTAGAGCTGTTAATACATCTACTAAAAGACCGCTTCTGTCATTTGATAATATTTCTATTTCAACAGAATAGTTTTCTTTTGCCTCTTGGTACCATTCTACATCTATCATTCTATTTTCTTCTGTTAATAGGTCTTTAACATTTATACAATCTTTACGATGTACAGATACACCTCTTCCTTTTGTTATATAACCTACAATTTCATCTCCAGGAAGTGGATTACAACATTTTGAAAGTTTTACTAAACAATTATCTATTCCCTTTACTATAATTCCTGAACTTGATGGTTTTTGCTTTTTTTCTTTTTGAATATTAGCAAGTTCTTGCATTTTTTCTTCAATATTTTCTTCATTATGCTCTTTTCTATATTCTTGAAGGACTTTAGCTATAACCTTTACAGCAGAATTTGCACCAAACCCAACTGCTGAATACATTTCTTCTAAATTTTTGTATTTATATTTGTCAAGCATTGGTAATATATATTTGTCTTTAAATAAATCTGAATGTGTGTATCCTATTCTTTTAATTTCTTTTTCTATTAATTCTTTTCCTTTTTCTATGTTTTCTTCTTTTTGGGCTTTTTTAAAAAAGCTTTTTATTCTATTTTTTGCTGTAGTACTTTTTACAAATTTAAGCCAATCTCTACTTGGTCCTTTTGAATTTTCAGATGTAATTATTTCTATTATATCTCCACTTTTTAAAGGAGTTATAATTGGCATCATCTTGCTATTTATTTTACATCCTGTCATATGATTTCCAATTTCTGCATGAATAGTATATGCAAAATCTATTGGAGTTGCTCCTCTTGGAAGTACTTTTATTGCTCCTTTTGGGGTAAATACATATACTTCGTCTTCAAAAAGCTCTGTTTTTAATGTATCTAAAAATTCTTGTGGATCTTGAAGATCTTTTTGCCATTCTAGTGTTTCACGTAGCCATGCTAATTTATCTTCTTCTACCTTTACTGATTGCTTTTTTCCAAAATAACTTGCTTCCTTATATGCCCAGTGTGCTGCTATACCATATTCTGCAACTCTGTGCATATCCCATGTACGTATTTGCACTTCAAATGGTGTTCCTTTTTCACCTAAAAGTGTTGTGTGTATTGATTGATACATATTAGGTTTTGGAACTGCTATATAATCTTTAAATCTTCCTGGCATTGGACTATATAATTCGTGTACTACTCCTAATGCTGCATAACAATCTTTTACTGAATTTACTAGTATTCTTAAAGCAAATAGGTCATATATTTGGTCTAGTGTTTTATTGTCTCTTTTCATTTTACGGTAAATACTATATAAATGTTTTGCTCTTCCTGTTACTTCTGCCTCTATGTGTTGTTTTTTTAGTGCTACTCTTATGTCTTGCATTATTTTTTCTATAAATTGCAAACGTTCTTCTCTTTTTTTGTTTATTCCTTCTACTAATTCATGAAATTCTTCTGGATATAAATATTTAAATGCTAAATCTTCAAGCTCCCATTTCATTGAATATAGTCCTAAACGGTTAGCAAGTGGTGCATATATTTCCATAGTTTCTTTAGCATTTGCAATTTGTCTATCTCTTTTTAAATATTTTAATGTTCTCATATTATGAAGTCTATCTGCAAGTTTTATTAATATAACTCTTATATCTTTTCCCATTGCTAGAAACATTTTTCTATAGTCTTCTGCTTGTCTTTCCTCTGCTGAAAAAAGTTGTACTTCACCAAGTTTTGTAACTCCTGCAACCATATCTGCTATTTCATTTCCAAATTCTTTTCTTAACATTTCATCTGTAACATCTGTATCTTCTACTACATCATGTAATAAAGCTGCTGCAATTGTACTATCATCAAGTCCTGTATCTGCTAATATATATGCTACATTTAATGGATGAACTATATAAGGCTCTCCTGAGCCTCTTTTTTGCTCTTTATGTTTTTCTTCTGCTAAATTATATGCTTTCATTATTAATTTTGTATCAACTCTTCTTGAATGTTCTTTTCTTTTTTGAATTACATCTTGTATTGTTATATTTTTTGTTTCTTGCAATTTTTCCACTCCCTTTATTTTATATTACTATGTGCCTATTTTAATTTTAGTAATAAATTCATTTTAAATATTATACTGCTCTCATTATGTCTTTTATATTTATTTGAATATTATCTTCTCCATTAAATGAATTAATCTCAAGTACTCCGGCTACATCTATTTTATCACCTATTTTATATTCTTCTGCTAAATTTCCCATATTAAAGCCAATTGCACTTACTATTGTATTTATATCTTTTAAAGTTAATTTTAAATGTTTTCCTTCAGATAATGCCCTTATTGAATCAATTTTTAAATTCTTAAATACAAATATTGGTGTTTTATTTCCTTCACCAAATGGCTCTAAATCTTTTAGGGTTTCTACCATTTGTTTATTTATATCGGTTAAATTTATTTTTCCTTCTATATTAATTATTGGTACAAATTCTTCAATATGCTTGCTTCTTGCTATTTTTTCTATCTTATTACTAAATTCTTCTAAATTATTCTTATATATTGTTATACCTATTGCCATACTATGTCCACCAAATTTATATATTGCATCTTGACATTTTGCAAGTGCATCATATAAATCAAAACCTGGTACGCTTCTTCCTGAGCCTTTTGCTAAGTCATTTTCTAAACATAATAATATACTTGGTTTAAAATATAATTCTGTAATTTTTGATGCCACAATTCCAATTACACCATGATGCCAGTTTTCTCCTGCTACTACTATTGTATCATTTTCATCTAGATGATTTTGTTTTATTTTTACTTGTGCTTCTTCATATATATTTTTTTCTATTTCTTGCCTTTTTAAGTTAAATTCATTTAATTTTTTTGTAAGCTCTGTTACCTCATTTATATTATTTGATAAGAATAACTTTAAAGCTTCCTCTGCATGTCCCATTCTACCACAAGCGTTTATTCTTGGAGCTACTCCAAAAGATATTGCACTTGAGTCTATTTTTTTATATCCAGATGATATAAGTAATGACTTAAGACCTAAATTTTTTGTTTGATTTACAAGCATTAACCCAAGCTTTGCAATTACTCTATTTTCATCTGTTAAAGGAACTATATCAGATATAGTTCCAACACACACTATATCAAGATATTTTAAATATGCTTCTTCTTTTAAACCTAATTTTATAGAAAGCCCTTGGATTAGTTTAAAAACAACACCTACACCTGCTAAATCGCGACATGGATACCTATTATCCTTTCTTTTGGCATCTACAACTGCTATAGCATTTGGTAAAACTTCTCCTACCTCATGATGATCTGTTATTAAAGTTTCTAATCCTAAACTATTAGCATAATCTACTTCCTCAATTCCAGAAATACCACAATCTACTGTAATCATTAAATCATAATTTTCATCTGCAATTTTCTTTACAGCTGGCTTATTTAAACCATAACCTTCTTCTAATCTATTTGGAATATATGTATCTATATCAGTACCAATACTATTTAAAAAACTCTTTAAAACTGTAATACTAGTAATTCCATCTGCATCATAATCACCATATACAATCATTTTTTGCTTCTTATTTATTGCCTCAATAATTCTATTTACAGCAATCTCCATATCAGGCATTAAAAAAGGATCATAAAAATCTTGTCTTGTTGGTTTTAAAAACTTCAATATCTGCTTTTCTTCAGTTATATTTCTATTAATTAATATTGTTGACAATAATTTATTTAAATTTAACTTATTTGATATTTCATTTACTTTTTCTTCATCTACATTACTTATTTGCCATTTTTTTATCATATTTTACTCCCTTTTTTCGTTTTGTTCTATTGTATACTATTTTTTTGTTTTTTTAAAGGTTTTTATATAATTTTTTCTTTGGTTAATTTGGGACAGGTCCCGATTGACCATTTTTGGTTAATTTGGGTCAGGTCCCGATTGACCATTTTTGGTTATTCTGGGTCAGGTCCCGATTAACCATTTTTTGCAAGCAAAAAAGCATCTTAGAAAATAACTCTCTAAGACGCTTTTTGTAAAATTAATTATACACCAACAATATTATATCCACTATCAACATGAATTATTTCTCCAGTTATAGCACTTGACATATCACTAAACAAAAATGCTGTACTATCTCCTACTTGATTTATAGTAACATTTCTATGTAAAGGTGCCTTTTCTTCTACTACTGTTAAAATACTTCCAAAATCTTTTATTCCTTTAGCAGATAATGTTTTTATTGGTCCTGCTGATATTCCATTTATACGACAACCCATTTTTCCTAAATCTACTGCTAGGTATCTTATAGATGCTTCTAGTGCTGCTTTTGCAACTCCCATTACATTATATCCTTCAATTGCTTTTTCTGAGCCATAATATGTATAAGCTACTATACTTGCTCCTTCATTTAACATTTCCTTTTCTTTTGCCATTCTTACTATTGCAATTAATGAATAACTACTTACATCTTGTGCATGTGCATAACCATCTCTTGATGTTAAAATAAAATCATTTCTTAAGTCTTCTGTATTTGCATGTGCTATTGCATGTAATATTCCATCTATCTTTCCATGGTTTTTCTTTATTTCATCTAGACAATTACTTATATCTTCATCTTTACTTACATTATCACATACATATACAGCCGTACCTGGTAATTCTTTTATTAAATCTTGTACTTTTTCAACACTATCTTGTGAACAAGTACATATTACTTCTGCTCCTTGATTATAAGCTGATTGTGCAGCTCCCCATGCAATACTCCATTTGTTTCTTACTCCCATAATAACTACTTTTTTTCCTTTTAAAATCATAATAAATTCCTCCTTATTTTTGTTCTATAAAAATTGCCATCGGGGATGGAGGAAAATGGCAATTTTTAAATTCCTTTTAATATTGCCATTTTCCTCCGTCCCCATTGGCAACCATTGGCACACATTGGCAATTTTTTGGCAACTTAAAATAATATTACCTTATTGTCCTATTTTTCTGAATTTTTTATATCTTTCTTCTATTAGAACTTGCTTATCTTCTTTTAATAATTTTTTGAAATTCTTTATTAAATAGTTTTTTATTTTTTCAGTTACTTCTTTAAAATTTTCTTCTATTCCTTCTTCTGACTCTTCTATTATTTCATCTATGATTCCTAATTTTTTTAAGTCTTGTGCTGTCATTTTCATGTTTTCGGCAGCTTCTTTTGCTTTGCTTGAGTCTTTGTATAGAATGCTTGCAAATCCTTCTGGTGATAATATAGAATATACTGCATTTTCAAGCATTACTATTTTGTCTCCTACTCCTATTCCCAGTGCACCTCCACTCGATCCTTCTCCTATAACTATACAAATTATAGGAACTTCTAAAGACGACATTTCCATTAAATTTCTTGCTATCGCCTCTCCTTGGCCTCTTTCTTCTGCCCCTATTCCTGGATATGCCCCTGGTGTATCTATAAAAGTTACTATTGGTCTATTAAATTTTTCCGCTTGCTTCATAAGCCTTAACGCTTTTCTATAGCCCTCTGGATTTGTCATTCCAAAGTTTCTTTCAATATTTTCTTTTGCATTTTTTCCTTTTTGTTGTGCTATTATTGTTACAGGAATATTTTCTAACATTGCTATTCCTGCAATTATAGATTTATCCTCACCAAATGCTCTATCTCCACTAAAATCTATAAAATCTGTAAAAATTTCTTCTATATAATCTGAAGACTTTGGTCTTGATGCACTTCTTGCCAGCATTACTTTATCCCATGCCGATAATGCTTTTTTAGACATTTTATTCATTCCTTATAAAAATATATTTAGGTTTTATGGATTAACCTATAAACCTCTGAACTTTAGGGACGTTCCTTAAAGTTCATTTTTAATTTTTATTATTTTAAAATTTAGGAAATATTATTTAAAATTTTGCTTTTTCAATTTGAACTTTAAGGAACGTCCCTAAAGTTCAGATGCTTTTGTTATGTCTAGGATTTTTGATATTGTACTTTTTAGTTCTTTTCTTTCTACTATTTTATCTATAAAACCATGTTCTAGTAAGAATTCTGATGATTGAAATCCTTCTGGTAATGTTTGTTTTATAGTTTGTTCTATTACTCTTGGTCCTGCAAATCCTATTAGTGCATTTGGCTCTGCTAGTATTATATCTCCAAGGCTTGCAAAACTTGCTGTTACTCCTCCTGTTGTTGGGTCTGTTAGTACTGATATGTATAATAATCCTGCTTTGTTTAATTTTTCTATTGCTGCTGATGTTTTTGCCATTTGCATTAGTGATATTATTCCTTCTTGCATTCTTGCTCCGCCTGATACACAAAATAGTATTAGTGGTAATTTTTCTTTTATTGCTGTTTCTACTGCAAGTGTTATCCTTTCTCCTACTGCCGCTCCCATACTGCCCATTAAAAAGTTCCCATCCATAACTCCCAAAACAACTTTTTTTCCTTCTATTTTACAAGTTCCACATTTTACTGCTTCTTCTATTTTGGTTTTTTCTTTTAATGTTTCTACTTTTTTTAAGTATCCTTCAAAATGTAATGGGTCTTTTGTTAATATTTCTGCACCAATTTCCTCAAATGTTCCTTCATCTGCTATTTGTTTTATTCTTCTTCTTGCAGATAGTCTAAAGTGCTTTCCGCAATTTGGACAAACACTTAAATTATCGTGCAGTTCTTCTTTATATATAATTTCTTTACATCTATCACACTTAACCCATTTTCCTATCATCATGTCTTGTGCGTTCTCGTTTTTAGTTATTTTTTCTTCTTTATCATTTATTTTTTTTACTTTATCTATTATCAATTTTTTCTCTCCCTATATTATAAATAATAAATTTTTTTTTGTTTTCATTTTTAAGCTTTATAGTTTTTAAATTTTTTTGCCTTTATAAAAAATTTAGGAAATTTATAAATTTTCTTTTTGTATAAATGATGTATCATAATTATTCTTTTTAAAATTTTCATTGTTTAATATTTTTAATATAAAGTCTATATTTGTCACGATTCCTTCTATTACAAATTCTGCAACTGCACTTTTTAATTTTGCTATTGCTTCTTCTCTAGTTTTACCATGTACTATGATTTTTGCAAGCATTGAGTCATAAGTTGGTGGTACTGTATAGCCTGAATATATTGCAGTATCTACTCTTATTCCATTTCCTCCTGGTACATGAAGCCCTGTAATTGTTCCAGGACATGGCATAAAGTTTTTTTCTGGATTTTCTGCATTTATTCTAGCTTCCATACTATAACCTTCAAATTTTACATCTTTTTGCTCAAATTCTAATTTTTCTCCACTTGCTATTTTTATTTGTTCTTTTATAATATCAATACCTGTTACCATTTCTGTAACTGGGTGCTCAACTTGTACTCTTGTATTCATTTCCATAAAATAAAAATCTTTGTTTTTATCTACTAAAAATTCTATTGTTCCTGCATTTGTATAACCTATTTCTTTTGCTGCTTTTACCGCTATTTCACCCATTTTTTTTCTGGTTTTTTCGTCTATTATTTCACTTGGTGTTTCTTCTATAATTTTTTGATTTCTTCTTTGAATTGAACAATCTCTTTCTCCTAAATAAATACAATTTCCTTTTTCATCTGCTAAAACCTGAATTTCTATATGCCTTGGGTTTTCTACAAATTTTTCTAGATAAATACTATCATCATTAAAAGAAACTCTTGCTTCTTGTTTTACTAAATCATATGCTCTTTCTAGTTCTTCTTTTGTGTATGCGATTCTTATTCCTCTACCGCCACCACCACTTGATGCTTTTAATAATACAGGATATTTTATTTTTTCTGCAATTAATATGGCTTCTTCTTTTGATTTTACTAATCCATCAGAGCCAGGCACTACAGGAACTCCTGCTTTTTTCATTGTTTCTTTTGCCATTGATTTATTTCCTAAAAGCTCTATCAATTTATGATTTGGTCCTATAAATTTTAGTCCCATGTCTTCACAAATTTTTGCAAAACTTGGATTTTCTGATAAAAAACCATATCCTGGATGTATGCTATCTGCTCCTGTTAAGCATGCTGCTTCTAATATTGCTTTTACATTTAAGTAACTTTTATTAGATGCTGCTGGTCCTATACATATTGCTTCATCTGCAAGGGTCGTATGAAGTGCGTTTTTGTCTGCTTCTGAGTAGATTGCAACTGTTCTTATTCCCATTTCTCTACATGCTCTTATTATTCTTACTGCGATTTCACCTCTATTTGCTATTAATACTTTTTTTAACATTTAAAAATCCTCCTATAATAATGTTTTTATTATATATTTTTTGCTATAATTTTTCAATTAGTATAAGTGGTCAGTTATTTTTTAGAATACATTTTAGTACTATCTTAATAAAACATAAAAAAGAAAGTTGCACCTACAACTTTCGAACTTTTGAGTTTTTAACCCAAAAACTTTAGAATTACTTATTTAAATCGTTATAACCAATACTACTAGTGTAATTGCTTCTTCTCTTGTTTTCCTGCTATTTTCTTTTTTTACCATTTGTTTTACCCCCACAATTTATATTTTCTTTCATTGATTAAGTTATCATATTTTTTACTTTTTGTCTATCAGATTTTATCATTGTTGATGTATTTATATTGCTTATTGAATTTACTTTAATTTTGTTCAATTTCTATTACTTATTAATTATCTTTAAGCTAATTTTAATTAAGTATAAAAATTAATTACAAAAGTAAATCTGTTCTAATATAAATATGTCAATGCTTTATATTTAATTTAGTATTATAAAATTAAAATAAAAAATAAATATATATATTCAATTATATTGACTTTTTTACCTTAAATGCTGTAAAATTATAAAAAATTAAGCATCATTAATTTTTATACTTAATTAACAAAATCTTCTAATATTATTCTCAAATTTTGAGTTATTTATTACTAAAATAGCTAATATACGAAAAAAGCCTTAAACCGAAATTTAAAGCTTTTTCTACTTTTTAATATGTCATTAATTTAAATTTTAAATATTAAATTTTTATAAAATAACTATTTAAGAAATTATCCTTAATATTTCTGCAACACTCCAAGCTTGACACACAGCACCTTTAGGTAAATAAGGTTTCACAGAATCAAACATCTCAGATATACTGCCAATACATCCTCTCTCATTTATTTCTTTTTCGAAAACTTTTATTAAATTAATTCTAAAATTCTCTATTTTTTCTTGCAATTCTTGTTTTTCTTTTTTTCTTTTAGTCATACTTTCCATATTTTTTAATGCATCATAATACAATCCAAATAGCCACACCCAAGTTATACCTTGATGATAACTCATATCTCTTTTTTTAGTATCACCTTCATAAATTTCAACATAATTATCTTCACCTTTTGCCAAAGTTTTTAAGCCATAGCTATTCAGTAATTTTTTCTCGACCACATTTATAATATCTTTTGCAATATCTGAATTAGGTTCTATTACAGGATGAGAAAGACTAAGTGCAAATAATTGGTTTGGTCTTATTTTACTATCACCTAAACAATCATATAAGCATTTTCTTTTTTTATTATAAAATTTTTCTTCAAACGATATTTTGCATCTTCTTGCTAATTGTTTATATTTTCTAGATTGTGATAAATACCCAAACCTTAATGCTAAATTACTCATTATTATTAGTGCATTATACCACATACTGTTTACTTCAACTGCTTTTCCATTTCTTGGAGTAACCGCATAGTTTCCAATTTTTGCATCCATCCATGTATTTTGTGTATTTTCTGTTCCTGATACTAGTAAAAAGTCTGTATCTAAATATATATTATTATCATCTACATCTATACCTGTTATGTAATTTTCAATTATATTTTCCAATTTTGGATATATGTCTTCTATAAAACTGTAATCTTCTGTATATCTTAAATATTTTTCTACTTGTTCTATTAAAAGTAGTGATGCATCAACACTATTATATAATGGTCTATTATCAAAACCAGAATATCCATTTGGTACTAAACCATATTTTATGTCTCTTGTCATGGTTTTTAATATTTCTTTAGCTATTTCGAATCTTTGGGTTTTTAGTAATAAACCTTCAAATGAAATTAAAGAGTCTCTTCCCCAGTCTAGAAACCAATGATAACCTGCAATTATTGTGTGAAGACTAAATGATGGTCTATATACTATAAAATCATCTGAAGAATTTATTAGTATTTTTAAAAGTTCTTTTCTCTTTTTTTCGATATTTTCATCATTTTGTATGTAATTTTTTTCATTTAAACCTGTTTCATCTATTATTTTACTTTTTCTTTCCTTTTCTTGGTTTATTATAGTATCTGCATTTATTTCATCAATATTATCTTCAAATGAGCAGACAAATGTAATTTCTTTATATTCATTTGGAGCAATTTTAACTTCATACCTTCCTGGTACACAATGATTTTCTTCTGGCTCAAAACCTCTTTTTTGTTCTTCTATATAAAACATATTTTTAAAAGTATCTTGTTTATGTTCTATATATTTTCCTTCTGATAGATTCATATATATTGGCGTTTGACTATTAGAATTTAATATAATTTTTACTTTTGTTTTATTTATGTTTTGTCTTACATTAAAGCTCCAATTTGTACTCATTGAATGAAAATCTCTAAAATTTATTATTGGAGCAAATGTCATTGTTGCATAATCCATACCATTTTGCACTTTATAATTAATACAAACTGTATTTTTTCCATACTCCATACATATTGTTTTCTTAATAGTTGTATTTTTTACTTTATATGTAAATGTAGGTACATAATCAAATTCAAAACTTTCTAAGTATTCATATCCTTTTGATATAAAATTTTCTCCTATATTTGAATATAAAATATAATTATCTTGTCCTATTTTTATGCTTTCATCTAGTTTTGATAAAATTAAAAATCTTCTTGCTGGTGGAGTAAGTGGTGCTATTAGTAGTCCATGATATTTTCTTGTGTTTATACCTAAAATAGTAGAGCTTGCAAAACCTCCTAATCCATTTGTTATTAACCATTCTCTTTCTAGTGCTTTTTCAAGCTTTAAATTTTCCTTTGTAACTTTCATATTTTTCTCCTATTCTTTTTTATTTCTTTAGAATTTCTTTATTGCCAGATTTACTTTTTTAATCATCTTTTAGTTTACTATTTTTTAGTTGTTTCATCATTTCATTTCTAATTTCTGTTTTACTTTTTTTGCTTTTTGGTGAAGCTTGTTTTGTTTTTCTTTGAGATGCTTTTTTGTTAAATTTTTCATCTGCTTCTTTAATTGATTTTATTCTTTCACTATATTTTGCACTAAATTTACTTTTTGGTCTTCTTTTTTCCTCATGCTTGTTTGAATTTTTGCCTTTTTTATTTTCTCTATTTTCCATTCTTTTCTTTATTTTTTGTATTCTTTTATCTTCTTTTAGTTTATTACTTAGCATTAAATATTGTGGATCATTTTGCTTATCTTGATATTTTAAATCATCACATATTAGCTCTATTATCGATGATGCAACTAAACTTGCGTCATGTCTTATAAAACCATCTGATACAGTACTTAAGTTTCTTTGTAAAAATTTAATTCCTTTTATTTTATCTATATTTTGCTCTACTAAATCTTGACCTTGAATATTATATTTTTTTATAATTTCTGGAACTATTTCCCCTGTATCATATATACAATAATCTATTACTCCTTTTCCACAATGCTCAATTATTGCATTTATGTGTTCTGCTACACCATAGTTATCTGTTTGCCCTGGCTCTGTCATTATATTACTTACATATACTTTTATTGCAACTGATTCTTTTATTGCTTTTGCAACTCCATTTACTAATAAGTTTGGTATAACATTTGTATATAAACTACCTGGTCCTATAATTATACAATCAGCATTTTTTATTGCTTCTATAACACCTGGCGCTGCTTTGCAGTTTGATGGGTTTAGAGTTATTCTATTTATTTTTGTTACTTTTTCATAACAAATTTCTGGTATTTTAGACTTTTCTGTTACTATATAACCATTTTCAAGTTCTGCTGTTATATTCATTTCATCTAATGTTACAGGTATTACCTTACCTATTATGTTTAATATCTCATTACTTTTTATAATAGAATCTTGAAAACTATTATTTACTTCTTTCATTCCTAAAAAGTATATATCTGAAAAGTTTAATCCTCTCAATTTTCCGGATAGGAATTTATAATTTAATAGTTTACTCATTTCTTCTTCATTATTTGAAAGTGATATAATACTTCCTGTAATGTCTTCTAATGGTTTTGTTCCTAATTCTTTTCTAGATATACTTGCTTCTTCTCCATAGTCTGATATAGTTACTATTGCAGTTAAATTACTTGTATATTTTTTAAGCCCTGTAAGTACTGTATTTAATCCTGTTCCTCCACCGATTACTACAATATTTGGTCCTTTATCATATACTTTTTTGTTAAATATTAAAGAATTAACATTTACCTCACTTTTCTTTTCCATTCGTTCATCTGTTGATTCTACAAGAACTTCTAATGTTCTTTTATTTAAAAATATTAGTCCAAATACAATTGCTAAAAAGCCCACTACAAAAATTGCAACTATTTTTCCTACTTCTTTAAATGTTATTTCTTTTAATACTAATACTTCTGCCATTCCAAAACATGCAAGTAAAATTCCAATTAATATTAAAAAAATCCATCTTTTCATTTTTGTGCTAGATTTAAACCATTGCATAAATCCTTTCATTGTTTATAAATCCACCTTTCGTCCTACAAATTTTTCCCTATCATTTCTATTTCTGGTTCTATTTTCTTTCCTGTATTCTTAAATATTTTGTCTTGGGTATATTTTATTAATTGTAGTACATCTTTTGCTGTAGCATTTCCTTTATTTATAATAAATCCTGCATGTTTTTCTGAAATTTGTGCATCACCTATTTTATAACCTTTCAAACCTGCCTCATCAATTAACTTTGCTGTAATAAAATCTTCTCCACGCTTAAAAGTACTTCCTGCACTTGGATATTCAAGTGGCTGAGTTTTTGTTCTTTTTTCTTTTAACTCATCCATCTTATTTTTTATTTCTTCTTTTTTTCCTTTTTGCAAACATATTGTAGTTTGAATTACAATATCGTCCTTAATTTTTAATATGCTTTTTCTATACTCAAACTGCATTTCATCATTTTTTAAAGTTCTTATATTTCCATCTCTATCCATTAAAGTAACTGTTTCTACTAAATCTTTCATTTCTTTTCCATTTGCTCCTGCATTCATTCTTATTGCTCCACCAATTGTTCCTGGAATTCCTGATAATTCTTCGAAACCTGTAAACTCATCTTTTAAAAGTTTTTGAGCTATTTCAGAAATTTTATTACCTGCTCCTAATACTATTTTATTATTTTCAAGTATCTCATACTTTTTTATAGCTATCTCTGCAACAATTCCATCTATTCCACTATCTGATACTAAAATATTACTTCCATTTCCTATAATACTTAAATTAATATTATTATCTTTAACAAATTTAAGCAATTCTTTCAATTGTTCTATTGTCGTTATTTTAATAAAGCATTCTGCTGGTCCTCCAATTTTAAAACTTGTATGATTTTTCATTGGTTCATTAAATTTTATATTCTCATTTGATATTTGTGAATTATTAATAAGTTCTACTATTTTCAAAATATCACCTCGCAAATTTTTTGTCCTTTTGGTACCTGTCACGATTTGGACATTTTGACATTTCTTTCCTTTTTGTCCTTTTGGGGACAGGTACGTTTTGGACATTTTTAATCGTCTCTATCTTTTGCATATACATACACTGGGTCTCCTTCTTGAGTGTATGGTTTTGTTACATTTATTGCTATACCTAGCTTATAATTTATTATATATGAGTTTTCAGTGTTTGTTATGCTTAAGTCTTCTAAATCTTCTGGAGTTAAATAGTAATAGTTTTGTGCTGTAGTATTTGTTATTATATCATTTAGCTTCTGGTCGTTTTTTAATTCTCCTATATCATTTAATATTTCTTGTGCTGTAGTGTATTTTTTTGTACCTGGATAATTATCATTTGAAAAAGTTTCTTCTTTTGTGTATCTTTCTAATGCTGCGTGTTGTACCATTTGTACTTCTGATAATAATATATTTGTTTTTGATTCTGTTATGCTTTCTTTTCCTGTATAAACCGTAATTGAGGCTAATATTAATAATACAATTATTGTTATTGCAAGTGCTATTAAAGTTATTCCCTTTTCATTTTCTATTTTTATCATTTTTTTCTCCTTTTCTTATGTTTATTTTGTGTTTAATATATCATTTTTTGATGATAATTACAAGTATTTTTGTGGGTTTTTTTAGAAATGAATTAGATATCTTTTTTTAGTTACTTGTATTAAAGTTTATTTAAATCATATATATTTTTTTAGAGTAAAAACTTAAATATTAAAAAATCCAACTCGGTTAGAATTGGATTTTTTATTCTTGTTTTCCTATTTTTTTGTTTTTGTCTTTCTATTTTTTATTTTTGTCTTTCATTTTATTTTGTCTTTGTCTTTTTGTTTTTATCTTTTATCTTAAAACAACTTCTTTGCTTTTTATTTAGATATTAAAAGCTTTTTAAGTCTTCCTTAAAAAGCTTTCTTTATTTATACAATTTATAATTTATACAATTTATACATTTTTATATTCATTTATTTTTTTGTATGCATATACTGCTGATACTCCAAATATTACAACTAAGATTGCAATTGGTGCTACACTTTCAGCACCTGTTTTAGGTAGTGTAGTATTTGAATATGAGCTATTTGCACTACTATTATTTGATGAAGAATTATTTGATGTTAAACCAGATGTATTAAATACTCCATTATTTGAATTGTTTGCACCTGAATTATTTGCAAGTAAATTTCCACCAGATGCGTTATTTCCAGCTTGATTATTTCCTGCAATTGCTTGTGATAGGTCTTGGTAAGTATTATTGTCTGCTGCTAATACATTTGTAAATGCAAATATAATTGCAAGTCCCATTACAACCATTATTATATTTTTTAATAATTTCATTTTATTCATAATCTCTCTCCTTTATTCAACATGTTTTTTTCTTATTATTCTACAACTATTTTTTATTATACTATGTTTTTTAAATAATTGCAAGTTTTTTTACATATTAAACTCTTTTTCGTTTGCTTCTTAAATTATTTTAATATTATTTTTTATTTCTGTCAATATTTTTTTATCAGTTTTTTATTACATTTATATTTCGAATATATTACAATGAAATTACATCTTTTTTGTTTTCTATTATTATTTTCCTCAATTTTTATTAATTTATTCATTTAGATTTATACATTAAATTTAAATAAAACTATATCTCCATCTTGCATAACATAATCTTTTCCTTCTGACCTTACTAATCCTTTTTCTCTTGCTGCATTCATTGAGCCTTCTTTTATTAAGTCATCATATGATACTATTTCTGCTTTTATAAATCCTCTTTCTATATCAGAATGAATTTTTCCTGCAGCTTTTGGTGCTTTTGTTCCTTTTTTTATTGTCCATGCCCTTACTTCTGGCTCTCCTGCTGTTAAAAATGACATTAATCCTAATAAATCATAACTTTTTTTAATTACCTTATCTAAGCCAGATTCTTCTAGTCCATACATTTGAAGCATTTCTTTTTTATCTTCATCATCTAACCCTGATAATTCTTCTTCTATTTTAACACATAATGGAACAACTTCTGCTTTTTCCATTTTCGCATATTCTTTTACTTTATTTACATTTTCATCATTTTCTATTGTTTCTAGTTGCTTTTCTGAAACATTTGCTATGTACAATATTGGTTTTGTTGTTAATAAAAACATATCTTTTACTAAATTTTCTTCATCTTCATTAAATGATAATGTTCTTGCTGATTTTCCTTCTTCTAAACATTTTAATATTTTTTCTAATAAATCTATTTCTTCTTGATATTTTTTATCAGCTTTTAAATTCTTTTTTGCCTTTTCTAATCTTTTATTTACTGTTTCTATATCTGCAAAAATTAGTTCTAAATTTATTGTTTCTATATCTCTTATTGGATTTATATTACCATCTACATGTACTACATTTGCATCTTCAAAACATCTTACAACTTCACATATTGCATCAGTTTCCCTTATATGTGATAAAAATTTGTTTCCTAATCCTTCACCTTTACTTGCTCCTTTAACAAGTCCTGCTATATCTACAAATTCTATTACTGCATGTGTTACTTTTTGTGGTTTATAAATTTGGGCAAGTTTATCTAATCTTGCATCTGGCACAGCTACTATGCCTACATTTGGCTCTATTGTACAGAATGGATAATTTGCACATTCTGCACCTGCCTTTGTAATACTATTAAAAAGAGTACTTTTCCCTACATTTGGCAAACCTACTATTCCTAATTTCACTTTACATTCTTCCTTTCTATATTTTAGCTATTTTTTTATTTAAATATTTTATCTTTTTTCTTCAATTTCTTGTTTTATTTTTGCTATAAATTCTTTTATATCAATTGCTCCAATATCTCCTTTACTTCTTGACCTAACAGATACTGTATTTGTTTCTATTTCTTTTTCTCCTACAATTAACATATATGGTATTTTTTTAAGTTGTGCTTCTCTTATTTTGTATCCTGTTTTTTCATTTCTATCATCTACTTCTACCCTAATTCCTTCTTTTTGCATTTCTTCTTTTATTTTATATGCAAATTCTGCTTGATTATCTGTTATAGGTAAGATTTCTACTTGCATTGGTGCTATCCATAATGGAAGAAAACCTTTTGTTTCTTCTAGTAAAAATGATATAAATCTATCTGATGAACCTAAAATTGCTCTATGAATAACAACTGGTCTATGTGCTTTTCCATCTTCTGCTATATATTCTAATTCAAATCTTTCAGGAAGTGCAAAATCTAGTTGGCATGTTGGGATTGTAACATCATGGTTTAGGGCTGTTTTTATTTGAATATCTATTTTTGGTCCATAAAATGCTGCTTCTCCTTCTGCTTCATAAAAATCAATTTTTAGTTCTTTTAAAATCTCTCTTAATTGACTTTCTGCTGTTTCCCACATTTCGTCATTATCAATATATTTTTCTTTATTATTTTTATCTCTAAGTGATAGTCTAAATTTGAATGATTCTTGAGGGAATCCAAAATCTTTTTGGTATACTTCAAATATTAAATTTAATACTCTTCCTACTTCTTCTTTTATTTGGTCTGGTCTTACAAATAGATGTGCATCATTTTGACACATTTGGCGTACACGCTCTAGCCCACAAACACTTCCACTTGATTCATATCTAAAGTCATGAGCAAGTTCTCCTATTCTGATCGGAAGGTCTTTGTATGAATGCATTTTGTTTTTATATATTAACATATGATGTGGACAGTTCATTGGTCTTAATACCATTTCCTCTGTATCCATTTTCATAACTGGAAACATATCTTCTTTATAGTGATCCCAATGTCCACTTGTTTTATATAATTCTACATTTGCAAGTGATGGTGTATATACATGTGCATATCCTAAAGCTATTTCTTTATCTTGGATATATCTTTCTAATATTCTTCTTATTGTTGCACCATTTGGTAAATACATTGGAAGCCCAGATCCTACTAATTTATGTGTCATAAATATTTCTAGGTCTTTTCCGAGTTTTCTATGATCTCTTTGTTTTGCTTCTTCTAGCATTTTTAAGTATTCTTCTAACATGCTCTGTTTTGGAAATGATATTGCATATATTCTTTGTAGCATTTTATTTTTTTCGCTACCTCTCCAGTATGCTCCTGATGAAGATAGGATTTTTACACATTTTACTTTTCCTGTACTTAATAAATGTGGTCCTGCACAAAGGTCTGTAAAATCTCCTTGTTTGTAAAAACTTATTTCTTCTCCTTCTTTTAGTTCATTTATTAATTCTTGTTTATAAATCTGTCCTTCCATAAGTTTTAATGCTTCTTCTTTTGGAAGTGTGAATTTTTCTATTTTTATATCTTCTTTTATTATTTTTTTCATTTCTTCTTCTATTTTTGCTTTATCTTCATCTGTGAATGGCTCTTTTACATCAAAGTCATAATAAAATCCTTCATCTATGCTTGGTCCTATTGCAAATTTTACATCTGGAAATAGTCTTTTTACAGCTTGTGCCATTATGTGTGATGTTGTATGCCAATATGCCTTTTTTCCTTCTAAATCATCTTCTTGGAATGTATGTATATTTAATTTGCAATCTTTTTCTAGTTTTGTTCTTATATCACATATTTTTCCATCTACTTCTCCACAAGTTGCATTTCTTGCTAGACCTTCACTTATTTTTTTTGCTACATCTAATATTGATATTCCCTTTTCTACTTCTAAGACTTTTCCGTCTTTTAATGTTACTTTAATCATTGTTTTTCCTCCTTTTTATTTTCTTTTTTTCTCTATAGGTTTTGTTTTTTAGTTTGATAAAGATTTTTATTTATCATATTTTGCCCTATTTTTTTGATTTATATTAAAAAAACACACTCCTATATAGAAAATTCTATATAGGAGTGCTTTATTGCACGGTTCCATCCTATTTTTTACTTAATTTACAGATTATAACATATCTTACACGTTTGGCTTATTCACCAAAAACTAAGAGTTAGTTTTCAAATATGTTTTTCAAAACAAGCTTTCAGCCTATGACTTGTTCTCTCTTTTGGCAACCTCTATTTTACTCTTCTCTTATTTGTTTTTTTCTTATGGGTATATTATAAATCTATAAATATTAAATGTCAAGCCTAAAATTGATATTTACATAATTTTCAAGTAATAATAAAATTTAAAAAATTATTGACCATTTTTTATTGTTATTGTATAATATGCTAGGTGATATTAATTTGCTTCTATAGCTCAGTTGGCAGAGTGCAGCCTTGGTAAGGCTGAGGTCACGGGTTCGATTCCCGTTGGAAGCACCATGGAAAGT
>CAKNNA010000031.1 GCA_930989765.1 uncultured Clostridium sp.
GTAGACATATTATCACCTCCAATTGGTTGTGTATTTAAGCTTAAATATGATTAATAGTCAAGATAAATATTACAAAAAACATGATTTTGTAACATAAACTTAATATAAATGTAATATTTTTTGAACAAAAAGTATGATTTAATATAATAGAAATAAATTAACTATAAACATAAAATATTTTATTATAATAAAAATTAAATTACTTTATAATGAGTTATTTTACTTTAGGTTTAGGAGGTGATTTTTTGAAAGAAAAAAACAATACTCATAATGAAATAAAGGGAAATCTATCTTTAAATGGTTGGAAGTTTAAAGAAGTTATAAATGAGATGAACAGAAGAAGAAAATTAGAAAATAAAGAGTTAACAACGGAATCTAATATATTGAACAAAATTAGAAGAGAAACAATTAAATATACAGAAGTAAAAGAAATTGCAGATATTATTGGATGCAAGTTAGAGTGGAAGAAAAAGTAATAGGAGGAATAATAATGGCAGTAAAAAAGAGTGTTTTATATAGTAGAATATGGGATAGTTGTAATATGTTAAGAAGTAAAGGAGGAATGGATGCAACACAATATAAGAACTATGTTTTAATAGTATTATTTATGAAGGTTATAACAGATAAATATTACAATAAAAAGGATTCATTAATAGAAGTCCCTAATGATGCAAATTTTAATACAATGATTTCGCTAAAAGGAAAGAAAAATATAGGTGAAGAATTTAATAAAATTTTAGCTAAAATTGCTGAAGAAAATGATTTGCAAAATGTAATAGATGTCATTGATTTTAACGATGAAAATAAACTTGGAAAAGGTAAAGATATGATAGATGCCCTAAGTAGTTTAGTAGAAATATTTCAAGACCCAGAATTGGATTTCAGTAATAATAGGGCAGATGACAATGATGTTTTAGGAGATGCATATGAGTATCTAATGAAACAATTTGCTTCTGAAGCAGGAAAAAGCAAAGGACAATTCTATACACCATCTGAAGTATCTAGAATAATGTCAAAAATATTAAAAATAAATAAATCAACTAAAAGCCCGATAGAAGTTTATGATATGGCGTGTGGGTCAGGTTCACTGCTAATAAAAGCAGGTAATGAGGCAAAAGAAGGTACCAAAGTATATTTGTACGGACAGGAAAAAGATACTGATACAGCAGGTCTTTGTGTTATGAATATGTTTTTACATGGAAATGCAACAGCACAAATAAAAGTTGGTAATACATTAACTAATCCAAGATTCATTGAAAATGGAAATATTAGAACTTTTGATTTCTGTGTAGCTAATCCACCATTTTCAGTGAAAAAGTGGAGTACAGATCTAGGAGTTGATAAGGAATACGGAAGATTTTCAGGCTTTGGTATGCCACCAGAAAATTGTGCAGATTATGCATTTTTGTTACATATGTTGAAATCAATGGATCCAGTAAATGGGCGTGGAGCTATAATACTTCCTCATGGAGTTCTTTTTAGAGGAGGACAAGAAGAATTAATAAGAACAAATTTATTGAAATCAGGATTGATTGAAGGAATAATCGGATTACCATCTAATTTATTTTATGGTACAGGTATTCCAGCATGTATAATAATATTAGATAAGAAAGATGCTACAAATAGAAAAGATATTTTTATGATAGATGCGAGTAAATATTTTATAAAAGATGGAAATAAAAATAAATTAAGAGAAGAAGATATAAAAAAAATTACAGATACTTATCTAGGAAGAATAGAAGAAGAAAAATATTCTAAAATTGTTACAATGGAAGAAATAGAAAGAGAAGAGTATAATTTAAATATTCCTAGATATATAGATTCGTCTGAAGAAGAAGTATTAGAAGACATAAGGGCCCATTTAATGGGAGGAATCCCAGAAAAAGATATAGAGAAATTAAATAAATATTGGAAAGTAGCACCAAATTTAAGAAATAAATTATTTAAGAAAAATAAAAAGGATGGATACCTAGATTTAACTATTGATAAGGATTCAATTAATGAAGAAATAAGTAATTCAAAGGAATTTATTAGTTATTTTGAAGAGTTGATTGAAAAAGTAGTTAAATGGGAAAAAGAAAACGAAAATAAATTATTTAGTGTAAATAGTAAAACAATAGTTAAAAATTTAATTGAAGAATTAGCTAATGATATCCTAAAAAAATTTAAGGACGATTGCTTGATAGATAAGTATGATGCATACGAATTTTTGATGGAATATTATAATAATACATTAAAAGATGATTTATATTTAATTATTGAAAATGGATGGATTCCTAAATTAGTTTATGGACAAGATAAAAATGGCAAAATAAAGAAAAATGAATTTGAATCTGATTTATTACCTAAAAATATAGTTATAAAAGAGTATTTTGAAGAGTATTCTGATAAATTAGATAAATTAAATAATGAATTGAATGATTTTATACAAAAATTTGAAGCGAAGGTTGAAGAAAACATTGGAGATGAAGAATTATTTAATGATGAAGAAAAAGTAAATGAAAAATTAATAAAAGATAAAATAAAAGAAGAAACAGAAGAGAACATTGTAATATTAAAAGAATTGTTAGATAATTTATCTAAACAAAAAGAAGTAAAGGAAAACATAAAAAAAGTTCAGGAAGAACTAAATAATTTAGTAATAAAAAAATATAATTCGTTAGATGAAGATACATCAAAAGAATTAATTATACATAAAAAATGGTATAAAGAATTAGAAAACAGATTTGGAGACAAGTATATAGAGATAATATATAATCTATCTGATAAAATAACAAATCAAGTAGAAAACTATGAAAACACATTAAGTGAATTAATAAAAGAAACATCTGATTTAGAATCTTTAGTTTTAAAAGATTTGGAAAGGATGGGGTATTAATGGAAAGTGTTAAAGAATATAATTTAGGACAATTAATAAAGAATACAAGATTGGGTGGAAACTATAATACAACTTTGATTCCAAATCAAAACCCGTTAATTAAGATGGGAAATTTGGATAGAGGAAAAATTAGAATTAATAAATTAGAATATATAAAATCACAAGATATTAATGAAAATGATATTTTAAAATATGGGGATGTGCTTTTTAATACGAGAAATACTCCAGAATTAGTTGGTAAAATTGCAATATGGAAAAATGAATTAAAAAAAGCTTATTATAATTCAAATTTGATGTTATTAAAATTTAATAGTAAGTATATTGCAGATAATTTTTACATGAATTATTTATTTAACACTAAAAATTTTATAAAAAAAACAAATTCAATAGCAATTGGGACAACAAGTGTTGCTGCAATATATAACCGTGACTTAATGAAATTAACTGTAAAGATAGTCCCAAAGAAAGAACAAAAAAAAATAGCTAATATTTTAACAAATATAGATAATTTAATAGATTCATTACAAAAAACAATAAAAAAGAAAGAAAAAATAAGAAACCAAGCAATGATGGTATTGTTTAATGGAAAAAATGAAGACTTAAAAACAATCAGTTTATCTCAAATAGGATGTACATATAATGGATTAAGTGGAATGAATTCATCCAATTTTGATGGTGGAAGTAAAAGATATATCACTTTTTTAAATATATTAAATAATCCAATAGTCAAAGAGGAGCTATTTGGAAAGTTTCACTGTAATAATATACAAAATAAAGTTCAAAAAGGAGATTTATTTTTTAATACATCTTCTGAGACACCAGAAGATGTAGCAATGTGCTCTACAATAGACTATGATGTAAGTGATACTTATCTAAATAGTTTTTGCTTTGGATTTAGAATAACTGATAAATCAATAGACAATAAATATTTATCATATTTTTTTAGGAGCAAATACGGAAGAAATATAGTAAAAGCAATAGCTCAAGGATCAACAAGATTTAACTTACCAAAAGAAAAATTTTTGAATTATGAAATTAAAATCCATTCAGATATAGATAGACAAATTGAGATTTCTGTAATATTATTAAATATGGATAAGGAAATAGAAAAATTAAATACAAAACTGAACAAATATATAAAAATAAAAGAAGGAATGATGGAAGACTTGCTTACGGGGAAAGTGAGGTTAAATTATGAGTAGTGTAAATGAACTAGAAATTGTAACACAAGAAAGAATATTACATAAAATATTTGAAAAAAAACTAAACTATAATTATCTTGGAAATTTTGAAGATAGAGAAAATAATTCAAACATAGAAGAAGAATTACTTTTAAAATTTCTCTTAAAAAAATATTCAGAAGAAATAGCAAAAAAGGCGATAGCAGAATTGAAAAAAGTGGCTCATAATGAAACAAAATCATTATATGAAGTAAATAAAGAAGTCTATAATATGCTTAAATATGGTATAGGAGTTACTTTATATGTTGGTGAAAAAGAACAAAAAGTATATTTTATAGATTATGAAGATTATACAAATAATGAATTTTATGTTGCAGAAGAAGTGACAATAGAGGGGCAAAATCAAAAAAGACCAGATATAGTAATTTATATTAATGGTATTGCAATTGGAGTAATTGAATTAAAAAGAAGTACAGTTTCAATTAATGAAGGAATACGACAAAATTTAGATAATCAGAAAGCAATGTTCATTGAAAGGTTTTTTACTACTATACAATTTGTAATAGCAGGAAATGATACAGAAGGATTAAAATATGCTACAACTTTAACGCCGGCTAAATATTATCTTCCATGGATTGAAGATGAGAAAGCAATAGGAAAATTACATGAAAAGATTGTTAATCTAATTGATAAAAATGATTTCTTAATTGACCAACAGCTGCCAGCACTATTTGAAAAAGAAAGAGTAATAGATTTAATTGATAATTTTATTATATTTGACGCAGGAATTAAAAAGGTTCCTAGATATAACCAATATTTTGGGGTGGTTAATGCAAGGGAATATGTAAAAACACATGAAAGTGGAATCATATGGCATACTCAAGGTTCTGGAAAATCTATTTCAATGGTTTTAATTGCTAAATGGATATTAGCGAATATTAATAATTCTAGAGTTATAATTTTTACTGATAGAAAGGAATTAGATAAACAAATTGAAGATGTGTTTAGCAATGCAGGTGAAAGAATATATAGAGCTAGAAGTTGTAACGATTTATTACAATCACTTAATGAATATTCTAAAGGAAGGTTAATTTGCTCATTAATACATAAAGTGGGAAGTTCAGTTGATGAGGAATCAGATAAGAAATATACGGACTATGTAAAAGAATTAACAAAGTACAAAAACGAAATATATTCTGCAAAAGGTGATATTTTTGTATTTGTAGATGAATGCCATAGAAGTCAAGCAGGATTATTGCATGATGAAATGAAAAGAATATTACCAAATGCAACATTTATAGGTTTTACAGGAACGCCATTGCTGAAAAAAACAAAAGCAACTACATTAGAAAAATTTGGAAATTATATTCATACATACAAATTTAATCAGGCTGTAAAAGACGGAATTGTAGTTGATTTATGTTATGAATCTAGAAATGTTGAACAAAGAATAAGCAGACCTGAAAAAATAGATGACTGGTTTGAAGCTAAGACAGCTGGATTAAATAAATTTGCAAAGCAGAAATTAAAAGAAAGATGGGGGACAATACAAAATGTAACAAGTTCTAGATCAAGATTAGATGAAATAGTAAAAGATATAATATTTGATTTTGAAAAGATTCCGAGACTTGAACAGGGAAAAGGGACAGCAATGTTAGTAGCTAGTTCAATATATGAAGCATGTAGATTTTGGGAAATTTTTCAGTCAAAAGGATTTTCTAAATGTGCAATTGTATCATCTTATACTCCATATATTGCAGATGTAAAAGGAGAAGAAGATGGTGAATTTACAGTATCAGATAAGCAAAAAATTTATGAAGTGTACGAAAAAATGTGGGATAAAAGTAAATACGTTAAATTAAGAAGTGATAGTGAATATGATGACCATACACAATGTTTTGAAGATGATGCTATATATAAATTTATTCATACTCCATCAGAAATGAAGGTTTTAATTGTTGTAAATAGATTATTAACAGGATTTGATGCTCCTTCTGCAACATATTTATACATAGATAAAAAAATGCAAGACCATGGACTATTCCAGGCAATTTGTAGGGTAAATAGATTGGATGAAGATAAAGATTTAGGATATATAGTTGATTATAAAGATTTATTTGAAAACATAGAAGGAGCGGTTGAAGATTATACTACAGGAGCATTTGATGATTTTGATAAAGAAGATATAACAGGATTATTAAAGAATAGATTAGAATTTGGAAGAGAAAGATTAAATAAAGCACTAAAAAGAGTAAAATCTATTTGTGAACCAGTAGAAAATCCAAAAGGAACATTAGAATTTTTACATTACTTTGTGTCTGGAGATCTTGATACAATAAGTGAGTCTAGGGAAGAAAAATTGAAAAATACTGAAAGTAGAAGAATTGAACTTTATGATGCAGTTTCTAATTTAGTAATAGCATATACAAATATTGCTGATGAAATGACAAAAGCTGGGTATACTAAGGAAGAAATAAAGCAAATAACAGAAAATGTTAAATATTATAACAATGCTAGAGATGAAATAATGAAGTCAGCAGGAGACTATATAGAATTAAAAAATTATGATAGTGCTATGAGATATATGATTGATAATTATATAAGTGCAGAGTCCTCTGAAATTCAATATAAATTAGATGAAACAACATTATTAGATGTTATAGTTGCAAGTGGATTGGATAAAGCAACAAAGATTATGCCAGAAAGTTTTAAAAAGAATAAAAAAGCAATGGCTCTTGCTATAGAAAATAATATAGCCTCAACTATTATTAACAATAAAAATCAAAATCCAAGATATTATAGTAAAATGTCTGAACTTCTTGAAGAATTAATTGAAATGAAAAAAGAACAAAGTCTTGATTATCAAGAATATTTAGAAAAACTAATTGCACTTGTAAAAAAAGTAAAGAATCCAGAAACAAGTGGAGAGTATCCAAAGTCAATGCATAATGTAAGATTAAGAGGATTATACGATATTCTTGATAAAAATGAAGAAAAAACAATACAGTTATATGATTATTTAAATTTAAATATTCCAAAAGATTTTATGGAATCAAAAATGAAGCAAAGAGAATTTAAAAGAGAATTATCCTTATGGATTGAAAATGAGAACCAAGAAGAAGAAATATTCAATCTTTGGAAAAATACGAGAGGATGCTAGTATATATGTTAATAAATAACTTTGAGATAGAAATAAATAGAAAACAAGTTAAGAATATAAATTTGAAAGTTTATCCTGATTTAACAATAAAAGCTTCTGTACCAGAAAAAATGAATATTGGTATAGTAGAAAGAATGATTATATCAAAGGAAGATTGGATTAATAACCAATTAAAAAGGTATGAAGAACAGAATAGAATAACGAAAAGAAGCTATGTTTCAGGAGAAGATCATTATTTAAATGGAAAAAGATATGTATTAAAAGTATTTGATTCTAATACACCTTGTATAAAGATTGAAAATAATAATATAATGATGATGTATGTAAAGAAATCTTCAAGTTTAGAAAACAAAGAAAAATTAATGAATTGTTTCTATAAAGAAAATCTTAAAAACAAACTGAATAAATTTATTCCTTTATGGGAAAATAAAATTGGAGTCAAATCTAATTGTTATTCAATTAGAAAGATGAAAAATAAATGGGGAAGCTGTAATGTAGATAAAAAGGAAATTAATTTTAATTTAGAATTAGCAAAAAAGAAAGATTCAGAAATACAATATGTTGTAATACATGAATTATTGCATCTTATTGAAAGAAATCATAACGAAAATTTTCGAAATTTAATGTATAAATTTTGTCCAAAGTGGGAAGTATATAAAGAAACATTAAATGAAATATTATAATAGTTATTAAAAAGAAGATTACCAATTTATTATAATCTTCTTTTTTAAAAGCCAATGTTTTTTATTAAAATATTCTCCAACAACTCAGCACTAGCTTTATCAGTAGACTCTAAATCGTGAACATAAAAATTCATAGTAGTAGTAGGACTAGCATGTCCTAATTTATGAGAAACAGTTTTAACATCAACATTATAAGAAATAAGCAAAGTAGCAAAAGTATGTCTTAAATCATGAAATCTTATATGAGGGAATCCATTCTTTTTCAAAAATTCAGAAAACCACTTTGGACCAGTAGAAGGATTCATAATTTTACCGTTATCAGTTGTAAAAATATTTTCTACACCGTGCCACTTATCTCCAAGAGCTAATCTCATTTTACTTTGTTCAACTCGCCATTGTTTCAATAAATCAAAACATATTCCAGAAATTACAACAGTTCTATTACTAGAATCAGTTTTTGTTGCCTTTTCATTAATACCTTTATGCCCTAAATAATAAACACTTCTATTAATAGTTATTTTTTTGTTTTTAAAATCTATATCATCCCAATGTAATCCGACAATTTCACCTCTTCTAAAACCACCTAGTATTGCTAATATTACAAAGCATTTATATTTTAAAGGTGCTGTTTCTAACAATTTATTAATTAATCTTTTAGATGTTTCTTCATCATAACAAGTCATTTTTGTTCTTTTATATTTTGGTTTAGTAACTTTAGTGCATGGATTATAAGGAACTAAATTCCATCTATATGCAGTGCTAAACATACTTGATATTATTTCATGAACCCTGTGAATACTAGCAGGGGATAATGGTTTAAAATTCCCATTTACATCTTTTCGATTAGTGAGTTTAGTAGATAGCATATTATATAGATTATCAATGTCTAAAGGTTTGATTTTATCTAATCTTTTACTACCTAAATAAGGTAAAATATGTTTGTCTAATTTCTCGTTATAACTTTGATATGTTGTGGGGGAAAGATTAGGCTTTACATATGTTTCTAACCATTTTTTACTAAATTCATTTAGAGTTGTTTTGCTAGCGGAGTATGTACATCCACCTTCCACTCTAGAAATAAGTTCTGCCATTTTTTTCTCTGCATCTCTTCTAGAGGTAGCATACACAGTTTCACTTACATATTTACGCTTACCATTATTGCTGAATCCTTGACTATAACGAAGCCTATATTTATTATTTCCCATTTCTATAATATTACCTGCCAAATGAAATTATCTCCTTACATCATTAATCCAATTAATAAATTCGTCTTTAGTAATCTTTCTATCTTGATATTTTTTCATTTGTACAGGATAACTAATTTTCCATTTATCATATTTTATTTTGTGTTCTTTAATATCCGGATTTCTTTTTACCCTCATAGAAAGAGTAGAAGAGGTACTTCTAATTAAAGTAATAATTTCATTATCCTTAACCTTTGCTTTATATTTTTTATCTGCTCCTACAACTTTACATGTACGAGAAGAATCATCAACAAGTGGATTATTACAATATTTTTCATTGCTTTTAGATGTTGGGATAAATAACTTACCACAATTTGCACATGTTTTCATATGCAATATTTCTAATTCAAGTAAATTAATAAAAGATATAAATAATGAATTTTCTAACCTTAAGCAGCTATAGAAACATGGTGCAAAGTTAAAATCTTTAGAAGATATTGTATTAATTAATTCTTCAGTAGTAAAATTAGTTAAATTTATATCTGTATCAAAGAAAGAGTCATAATCAATTGATATTCCTTTAGCATATTTCTGAAATTTAGGAGTTTTGGTAAAATAAATATTATCATTACATCCATGAAAAGATAAAAAGTACTTTTGCTTTGGGTTCAATTTATTAAGTTTCTTATCTCCAGAATCATTAAAACAAAATAATATTGATTCTTTGAATTCTTGTTGCAATTTATATAAATCATCTTTTACATAGTTAAAAAATTTTGTGAATATTTTATCAAAATCACTAACAGTATAAATAAGATAAGAATTTAATAGATTTAATGAATCAAGTTTTAAAAAAATATCTAAACCATATTTAAAAGCAAATTTCTTTAAATCATTTCCATCATTTAAATTTATATTTAAAAAATCAATAAGGTAAGTTCCTATAGGTTGTACTTTTATTTCAAAATAATCAACATCATGTAGAGTATTAAAAAAAACTGCTTCATAGACTGGAGTATTTTCAGTAACAGATTTAAAATCTATAATATGAAATGGATTTTTATCTTCATCAATTCCATATTCCATTAATAGTTCTTGGTCTTGTGAATCAAGAATATATGCTTTAGTTAATTTTCTATATTTAATTATTTCCTGATTTGATTTCAAATCAAAATAGATATTGAAGTGATTGTTCATAGTTAAATCCTCCTGTTAACAATTTAAAATTCAAAAAATCTTAACTTTCTATTTATAACTCTTTTTAGTTGATACTATTGCATTTGAAATAAAATTATATTATCATACCTTTAATGTTAACAATAACAACAATAATTTAAAATAGTTTAACATAGTATTGAGTTATTGTCAAATCAAATTCTGAAGGAGGATATATTATGCACAATTTAGATATTAGAAAAGCAATAGAATCTAGCAACTTCAAATATTGGCAAGTAGCAAATAAACTGAAAATGACAGATGGAAATTTTAGTAGATTACTTAGAAATGAATTAGATGAACATGAAAAAAATAAAATTTTAAAAGCAATAGAAGAATTAATGGAGGAAAGAAAAGAATGGAACAAAAAGAAATCATATATACAAAAAAAGATGTAATTGAATATTATAAACCAATGTTTACAGAGTGGTCTCTTTCTAAAATAATCAGAGAGGGAAAAATAAAACATATAAGAGTTGGGAGAAGAATATTTATTACGAAACAAGCTGTAGAAGAATATATTAAAAATCAAGAAGAAAGTTCACTAAGAGAAAGTTTGCACATTTTATAGATGTATAATTTAAATATTTTCAAACAAATAAAAGAGTATTTAAATCCACAGCAAGTTGCAGAATATTATCTTTTAGGCAAAGGAAAGAAATTTGGTAATAATATATTTTATAAGTCACCATTTAGAGATGAAAAAACAGCTTCATTTTGTGTGAATAATGAAAAAGGATTTCATGATTATGGAACTGGCTGGCATGGAGATATTATTAGTTTTGTTCAAGAACTATATCATATATCAGCAATAGATGCAGCTAAAACTCTTATAAAAGATTTTGCATTATCAATTGAAATAGAAAAAAAGCCTGATTATAAAAAAATAAAAACTCAGAAGCGTAAAAATATATTAAATAAAAAAATAAGAGAAGCATTAGATAATTGGTTTAATACTACTTTTAGTAAATTATGTGATGTCAATAAAATTAATGAAATATGCATAAAAACTTTAGGTAAGAGTATATAAAATATAACAGATTTTGAAAATGACGATTTAACAAATGCTCTACAATATTTATACTATATGCAAACAGAAATAAATTTGTGGATAGAAGAATTTACAAAAGTAGAAACAGAGTATGAAAAATTAGAATTATTTAGGCACAGAAAGGAAATTGAAACAATATGGACATAGATGATGTTACTTTAGAGGAATTAAAAGATTTAGGGATAAATCCTGAAGAAATAGAAGAACTAGATGAATATAAAGAATATAATAATATGTTATATGGGACTCCTTATGTGTTTGGATATGTAGGTCTTCAAAGAAAAGTAAAAAAAGGAAACTCTGAGGAATTAAAGACCCTTTCAAATTTTATGCCTATTCCAACAAAGAAAATATATATAGATAATGGGTTAGAAGTGGAAGGATTTTTAGAAATTGCAGCAGTATTAAATAATAAGATTAGATTAAATCCAGTAAAAGTTAATTATAATAAATTGGAAAATATGTCATGGATATTCAATCCAACATGGGATTTACTTCCACAAATTTATCCTCCAAAATCAAATCATAAAGAATATGTATATGCAGTAATTCAAAATTTATCCAAGGATATTAATAAAGAAACAATATATGAACATACAGGATTTAGAAAAGTAAATGGAAAATTAGTATATCTGCATCAAGGAGGAGCAATAGGTGATAATAAAGATATAAAGGTAGATTTATCCGAAATTAATTTGGAAAGATATAAATTTACAGATAATAAATACGATTTAAATGAAAGTATAAAAACATCTTTAACAATATTAGATTTGTCTAAAAAAGAAATCACAATTCCATTATTGGCACTTACATATTTATCACCATTAAGAAGTCTATTTTTAGAGGAAAATATTCCATTAGGATTTGTGACATGGATTGTAGGGGAAAGTGGTTCGCAGAAAAGTTCTTTATCATCTATAATGCTCTCTCACTTTGGAGATTTTGAAAGAGATACATTACCAGGTGGTTTTAAAGATACAGTAAATAGTATTGAGAAGAAATCATTTACATTGAAAGATACTTTATTTGCAATAGATGACTATTATCCTAGTCAGACATTGCAAGAAGGGAAGAAGATGGATGCTGTTGCAGAGAGTTTATTTGGATTATATGGAGATAGACAAGCTAGAAGCAGAATGAAACAAGATGGACAAACAGTAAAGATGGGATTTAGTGCAAGGGGTATGTGTATTGTTACAGGTGAATCATTTCCAAGTATGGCAGAAAGCAGAACTGCAAGAGCATTAATAATAGAAATGGCAAGAGGAGATATTGATTTGCAATTGTTGTCTAAATTGCAGGAAAGAAAAGACCAATTGTCATTTTGTATGAAAGAATTTATTCAATACATAATTGAAAATTACAAAGAGATAAAGAAAAATTGTAAAAGTAAATTTATAGAATATAGAAATAAAGCAAATCAGGATTTTGCTCATGGTAGAATACCAGAAATTATTGCATCAGAATATATGGGAATAGAATTATTTTATGAATTTGCTTATAGCAAACACGCGATAGAGTTTGAAGAAATGAATAAACTTAAACTAATGTCATGGGATAACTTAATTAAGGCAGCTCAAAAACAAAGTATGAAAACTGAAGAAAATAGAACTGACAACTTGTTTTTTAGAGGAGTTCAAGGACTATTATTAAGTAAAAAGATATATTTAAAAAACTATAAGAACAATCAAAGAAAACCAGATATACCATTGTCAACATTTGTTGGCTATTATGATGAAGAAAGGCAAAGATGTTACTTGCTACCAGATGTTATATATAATGAAATTGTCAAGTTTTATGCGATGCAAGGAATCAAATTCCCTGGAAACGCAGGCTCTACTTGGAAATATTTAAAAGAAGTGGGAAGATTATTCCCAGGAGAAAAAGACAGGAATAAAACGAGAAAATCAATCAATGGAAAGATGGTAACATTTATAGAAGTATTAGCAGTAGATGTATTTGGTGAAGAAGAAAGAAAATTTGGGGATTATTTAAATAAGTTTCCAGTAACTCCCGAAAATCACAGTAAAAATATATTAATAGATGATGTAGAATTACCATTTTAGGAAGGAGGATAAAAATGTTTGTTGATAAAAATTTTAACATTGAGGATTATAAAAAAATAATAATGAGGAAGTATAATCTAACAGAAAAACAATGGCAAGAGGTTGTTGTATTAGCTAATGTCTTTAGAAAATGCGATGATGTATCTATGTTTCCACCATTTATAATGTAAATAATTTATATAATTTTTTGAATTTTTAACACATATTAATTTGAAAAATTGTCTAAATAATGGACTTTTTCAAATATTGCTGGTATAATATGTAAAAAAGTGAGCTTGTTATGATTTAGCAAATGAAGGGTACATTCCAAACAGATTTAGAAAGTATAGAATTTGACTATAAAAATGCACAAATACTTGATACTGTAACAAGAAAAAAACAGAAGAAGCATTTAATAATTTAATAAATGAAAAATACCTAAGATAATTTATTTGATGAAACATATTATTATAAATTAGTAGAAAATTTTGAAGAAAATAAAAGGTATTTTTATATAGAAGATAAGAATACCAAAAGAGAATAAAATTCTTTCGGTATTAGCTTTATAAAAATGTCAGGAGAAAAGGAGTATTAAAAAATTTAAATGTACAAGTTTGTTAAAGTATTAGGTCATGTAATAACATGGTGTATATGTGCTGTAACAATAGATAAAATAGATGTATCAGAAAGTTTTATTTTAAATTATTTTATAATATCGCCTATAATAAATGAAATATTATGGGCATTATCATATTGTACTTGCAGTAAGATAATTTATAAAAAACTGGATATAGATATACCAGTAGTAGGAAGTATAGGATATACAATTGCTTATGTTGTTTATGCTTTAGTTTTGTTTACAATTTTAATGATTTTAAAAGAAACAGGAATTATTCCATTTGCAAATAACTTTGATACAAAATTAATAGATAGTATTACACAATATTTTAACAACTTAATAATAAACTTTACAAACCAAATAGTAGAAGTATTAAAAGTATCAAATTAATAAAATGTTAAAATTTGTAGAAAATTATAATTTGTTACAGGATTCGACAAATTTTGCAAAAATAAAATGATATTAATATAAAAATAATTATAGGAGTAAAAATGGGGGAAAATCAATGGAACAAAAAGAGAAAGAAGTATCAAATTTAAAGCAAATTATAAAAGAATTAAAAGATTCAGATACAAATGAAGATTTATTCTTTGGGAGAGGAGATAATTATAAATTATATAAAACAATATTTGAAGGAGACGAAATAGGAGAATTAAAAGCAATTGTATTAGATACCATCGAATATTACTTAGATAATAGAAGTATGGAAAAGTATGATTTAGAAATCTCTTGCGATGATAGTATAGAAGTTGTTGATACTAAAATTGTAGAAGAATACGAAAGGTTACTTGAAAATGTTAATAATGAGGAAAATATAAAAAAGATTAATGAAGAAACAGACTTTGATAAAATTAATTTTATTTATTTAAAAATAGAGAAACCTAATAGTGATATTAAGATAGTAATATTTAAAAAATTTACAAAGCCACAAACTGCCTTAAGAAAAGCAATGAAAGTAAAAATACTAGGAGAAAAAATGAAAAGAGTTAAGGAAGATATATTATATTTTGATAGCTTAGTTTCATGCTTTGAATATAATGGAAAATTCTATATTTTTGATAGAAATCATTTTAATTCGTTGTTTAAATTTAGAGATATGTATTGTAGATTAATAGATAATAACAGTACAAAAATTGGTGAATGTGAATTTATAGATAATCCAGAAGCTTTTATAGAAAAATGTAAAAATAATCGGACATTTTGTAAAAAAAATATCTAAAGTAATAATAGCAAAAGGTCTTGAAAATATAAAAGAGAATAAGGATAAAATACCTCAAATAATAATAAATCACAAATTGAAAATTCAATTAGATAAAGACAATAAAATAGTATATGAAGAGGAATATACAAAAGAAATTTTGGATTTATTATTAGACCATTATGTAACAAGTGAATTAACAGATAAAAAAGCTGTTGCTAGAGCTTTAGATTATGAAGGAGATGAAAAATGAATAAGATAATATTATATTTAGCATCTTATGTTCCACTATATTTAATTTTAATAATAAAAAATGTAATATTAAAATTAGAAAATAGAGGGTGGAAATTTAATAATATAAAGTTTTTTAATAGTGTAGATGACTTAGTAATTGTTATATTAGCTATTCTGACAATAGCATCTATTGGATATATAACAATTCAAATAAATGGAATAAAGAAGTATCATAAAAATACTTATAAAATATTAAAAGTAAATAATTTTTCAAGTGACTCAATTTTAAACTATATATCAATATATATACTTACTTTTATAGAGTTTGATTTGAATTCTGTAAGTAATATAGTTACATTAATATTTATAGTTGCATTATTAGGTATTATATCAATAAGATATGATGATTTATATATAAATCCGACATTATTACTATGGAACTATAAAGTATATAATTTAACAATAGAAAAGAATGGAAAACCACTTGAAAGAATTGTCCTTGTAAAGGGAAATATTTATGATAATACAGAAATTCAAATATATGATACAACTCGACAATATGAATTTGGAAGTATAACGAATATATAATAATGTAAGACCGGACTTTAATTTAAAGAGTCCGGTTTTAGTATAGAAAGTACGGCTTATAATACAAATATCCAGCTTTCAAAGTGTAGTTTCTTTGTCACATCTTGGTCACACTTTCTCCAAAACTAGCCAATTTTAAGCATATTTTAACACAAACAAAGTATCAGTAAATTTACCGATTAACTTACTCTAACAATGCATAACACAATTCAACAAAATACAGCAATATCAACGATTACAGGCTCATAACCCGAAGGCCCACTCCCACCCCAAAAAACACCCACAAAAAAAAAGCCCCACCACCAAGCAGGACATCCCCTCCAAAAAATCACACATTCCTACCAACATACTTCAAAACCCCATGACTATGCAAACTCCCATGACTCAAATCCAACCCAAACTCATCAGAAACAAACACAGTATCAAAACCAGAAAAAAGGCTCAAAACCTCCTCCTTAGAAAAATAGCTAAAAAAAGTATCATTCACCAAATCATGAAAAACATTATTATCCAAAGCCTCAAAGTTAGAACTCGCAGACCTAAAAATCAAACTAGGATCATCAACAGAAAACACAGAAACATACACAAGTCCATTAGGTCTCAAGCAACTCTTAATATTCTCCACAATATCAAAAACATCCTCCTTATGCAAAAAATGCAAAACGCACCTAGACATAATCAAATCATACTTATCAGGAACAATATCAAAACTCCTAATATCACTCTTAATCAACTCAATATCAGAAGACCTCTTCCTACAAATACTAAGCGAATTATCCGAAAAATCAACACCAGTCACTTTATATCCCATCTCAGACAAAGCAATAGAATTTTGTCCCTCACCAATTCCCAAATCCAGCACATTATTTCCATCAAGCAACTTAAGATACTTTTTAAGCTCCACATCTAACTTAGGCTTACCCCACAAAGGCAAATTATTATCATAAAAATTATCATAATTCACAACATTACCATTCAAAATAAAATCACTCCTTAAAAAAATATAACACATACAAACAAAACCTATGCAAAATATCACCCAAAAAAATCTATCAAACCAAAATCAAATAACAAAAATTAAAGAAAAAATATATATAAACTACAAACATTATACAAAAAAACAAACCACTAGTAAACAAAAAATAGTAACTAAAATAAATAATAAAACAACAAACAAAAAAATAACTACTACAAAATATAAAAACAAACTAAACATCATAATACCAAAAACAACCAAAGCCAAAAAAATCGTTACAATTCACATCCAAAAACAAATCGTCATTTGGATGTAATTTAATAAAATTTATTCTTAGCTGTGAATTGTAACAAAAAAATCAAAACAAAACCAAAAAAATAGAAAAAAACTATTTACAAAAACAAAAAAGATGATATAATAACAAAGCAAAGACAACATAAAGCAGTTTACAATAAACCCAACAACAAAAACAAATAATTTCCTAAAATCAAAAACCACTAACCAACCAAATAAAATAAAATTGAAATCATTCAAATTAATTAAAACCAAATAACCAAATTGAAATCAATCAAATTAATTCAAACCAAATAAAACCAAATTCAAATCAACCAAATTAATCAAAACTAAATAAAATCAAATTAAATCAAAAAAAAATTAAAATCCAACAAATCTCAAAAATCAAAATCTCAAAATCAAAACCTCAAAATCAAAAAATCCCCAAAAAAAATCCAACAAAACCACCAAAAAAAGAAAGGAGAAAAATGTTATCAATAATAAAAAGCATAGCACTAGAAGGACTAGATGGCTACTTAATATCAATACAAGTAGACATATCAAAAGGAATGCCCAAATTTGAAATCGTAGGACTACCAGACACAAGTGTAAAAGAATCAAAAGAGAGAGTAAAAACAGCCATAAAAAACATAGGAATAGAACTACTAAGCAGAAAAATAATAATAAACCTAGCACCAGCAAACAAAAGAAAAGAAGGCTCAAACTTTGATCTACCAATAGCTGTAGGAATATTAAATGCAATAAAAGTCATATCCGGAAAAAAAGCAGAAAAAATAATACAAGAATCAATATTTATAGGAGAACTATCACTAAACGGAAAAATAGAAAAAATAAACGGAATATTACCAATATGTATAGAAGCCAAAAAAATAGGAATAAAAAGACTAATAATACCCTCAGAAAACTCCAAAGAAGCCTCAATAATAAAAGGAATAGAAATAATATCAATAAAAAACCTAGAAGAGCTAATATACTACCTAAATAATCAAATAGAAATTTTACCAGAAAAAAATCTAACATACACACGGAAAAAAGCAAACACAAAACAATTTAGACTTCGCAGATGTAAAAGGACAAGAAAATGTAAAAAGAGCACTAGAAATATCAGCAGCAGGAGGACATAACTGTATACTAATAGGAAGTCCAGGAGTAGGAAAAACAATGCTAGCCAAAAGACTACCCAGCATATTACCAGACATGACAATAGAAGAAAGCTTAGAAGTAAGCAAAATATATAGCATTGTAGGTTTAACATCTCAAGAAATCCCACTAATTGAAACAAGACCATTCAGAAATCCACATCACACAATAACAATGGCATCATTAATAGGAGGAGGAAAAAATCCAAAACCAGGAGAAATAAGTCTAGCACACCTGGGAATATTATTTTTAGATGAACTTGCAGAATTCAAAAAAGAAACACTAGAGCTATTAAGAGGACCATTAGAAGAAAAAAAAGTAATAATAAACAGACTAAATGCATCAATAATATATCCCTGTAACTTTATGTTTATAGCAAGTATGAATCCATGCCCATGTGGATATTATGGCTCAGAATACAAAGAATGTACATGTAATAATGAACAAATAAAAAAATATTTAGGAAAAATAAGTGGACCATTATTAGACAGAATAGACATACATATAGAAGTAAAAAATGTAAAATATCAACAATTAAACAATAATAATCCAGAAGAAAAATCAGAAATTATAAAAAAAAGAGTAAATAAAGCAAGAAAAATTCAAACAGAAAGATATAAAAAAGAAAATATATACTCAAATTCAGAACTAACTCAAAATTTAATAAATAAATATTGCAAAATAAATAATACAAGTAAAATATTATTAGAACAAGCATTCAACAAACTAGGGCTAACAGCAAGAGCACACAGTAGAATATTAAAAGTAGCAAGAACAATAGCAGACCTAGAAGAAAAAGAAGAAATAACAGAAGAACACATAGCAGAAGCAATTCAATATAGAAGTTTAGACAGAAAATATTGGAATAAATAAAAACAAGAAAGGAATAAGCATTGATAAAACAAATAAAAATAGAAAATCCCAATTTCCCACAAAAACTAAAACAAATACAGGCCCCACCTAAAACCATATACTACCAAGGAAATATAGAATTACTAAACACCCCAATAATATCAATAATAGGCTCAAGAAAATGCTCAAAAAATGGTGAAGAAATAACTAGAAAATTTGCAAAAGAGCTAGTAAAGCAAGGAATAACAATAGCAAGTGGAATGGCATTAGGAATAGACACTATAGCTCACACAGAAACTTTAAAACAAGGAGGAAAAACAATAGCAGTACTAGGAAACGGACTATACAATATATTTCCAGAAGAAAACATAGAGCTATATAAACAAATAATAAAACAAGGAGGGCTAGTCATAACAGAATATCCAAATGAAGAAAAAGCAAAATCCAAAAATTTTCTAGAAAGAAACAGAATAGTAAGTGGAATATCTATAGGTATACTAATAATAGAAGCAATGAAAAGAAGCGGAACAAGTGTAACAGCAAGCTATGCAATAGAGCAAGATAAAAAAGTATTTGCAATACCACACGAAATAAATAATAAAAACGGAAAAGGCACAAATGAGTTAATAAGAAAAGGAGCAATATTAGTAACAAAAGTTAAAGAAATAATTGAAGAATTTGAATTTTTAGAATACAAAGAAATAAAAGAAGAAAAGAAAACAGTAAAAGAAGAAATAAACAAAAAAGAATGCAAAAATAATAAATATAAAGAAATATATAAATATATTAATGAAACACCAATATCAATAGAAGAAATAGCAAAAAAATCTAAAAAGAAAATAAGTGAAATAAATAGCATACTAACAATGATGGAAATAGAAGAATATATAGAAAAAGTAGCAGGAGGATATAAATGCAAAGCAAATTAGATAAAATAAATTTAGGAAAATACGGTGAAAAAATAGCATGTGAATTTTTAAGAAAAAACAAATATAAAATAATAACACAAAATTTTAAATGTAAACAAGGAGAAATAGATATAATTGCAAAAGACCTAAATTACAAAGATATAGTATTTGTAGAAGTAAAAACAAGAACAAATTTAAATTATGGAATAGCATCAGAAGCAGTAAACAAAAACAAAATAGAACATATATATAAAAGTGCTCAATTTTATATACTAAAAAACAATATAAAAAACCAAAATTTAAGAATAGATGTTATAGAAATTTATATAAAACTAAAAGAAAAAAAGATAATAGTAAACCATATAAAAAATATATTTTAAAAAAATAATAACAAATAAACTTTTATACATAAATAATAGCAGTAGAAAATAAAAATCAACTAACTGCTATTATTAAAGATAAAAGATGATATTAATTAATAATAATATAACACATTTTAAAAGTCGAAATCCATCGAAAAATGTTTGTAGCTAAATTTTTCAAGAAAAAACTTTGTTAAAAAAGGCTTCAAATATAGCTTCATAACTTTAAAATAATTTCATACTTTAAAAAGTAATAAAATATTAAACTAATTCATTATAAAAATCCAAAATAGAATTCATAACATCATAATCTAAACTATATAATTTAGTGATATCTTGATTAGAATAAAAAGAACTCAAAACATCTTCTGGAATATTATTATCATACTGAGACAAAAGTTCATTATATTCTTGCCCAAGTTCCTTAGAATAACTAATAGAATCATAAGATTTTACCACATCATTAGATTTGTCTTTATATAAAACTGTTTTCAATCTGGCAGGGTTTAACATAATATTAGTATCCATAATCAAACTATTATCTAAACTAATAATATCATCATCTTGGCTATGAAGTAATAAAATAGGAACAGAAGAAGCATTATTAATACCTCTAATGCCATCTAAATAAGCAGAATCACCGAATTTTATCCTTTCATAAATATGAACATATGGAGAAAGCAAAGAAATATAATTGCCATATAATTTTTTTCCATATTCAATTAACATATCTTTAGCAGTGCTAAAACCAGAAATTGATACAACTCCATCAATATTAGTTTCATAATTTAAAACTGCAGTTACAGCATAACCTCCCAAATTCTGACCATATAAAAATAATTTATACTTATTTAATTCTTCATCAGAATTAACAAAATCTAAAGCTGCTTTTAAATCTAAAGAAGACTGTGTAAGGCCAACTAAATTTTCACCATCACTTTTTCCGAGAGCCAGTATTATCGTAAGCAAGAACTATAAAATCATTTTGCACAAAAAAGTCAATTTGGTTTAAATAATCATTATGAGTATTTAAATATCCAGGTGAAAAAACAATCAAAGCCTTAGGAGTATATGTATCATTTTTTCTATAAATAAATCCTCTTAAAATTTGTCCACTATTAGAATTAAAAGAAATTTCTTTTGTTTGCATTGAAAAATCAGTTTCATCAAATGTATTTTGCATAACGCTTACTCTTATTCCAAAGTTATTATTATATAAAATAATTGTAAATATCATAGGAGCAATAACAAATAAAATTATAATTAAAATAATACAAATAATCAAAGCTTTAACCCAAATTTTCATAAACTTAACACTCCTTTCTTCGAGGTAATATCTAAATAAGTACTAATATTATACAATATAAAATGCAAAAAACAAAGAAAAAAATGAAATGTAATAAAATTATGGTATAATAAACCTAAAAATAAAAAAGAAAGGTAAAAACAAAAAATGTCAAATGCAAAAAAATACATAAATCTAGACGATAAACAAATACCAATAATAATAAGAAACTATAAAAACACTTATAATCTAAAAATATACTTTAGAGGCAATATTTTAAATATAAGCAAACCACAAAAAATGTCTAATAAAAAACTATTACAAATAATAAATGATAATAAAAAAGAAATAATAAAAGAATATAATAAAATAACATCAATTGAAAACAAAAAAATAAAACACTGGCAAACAGGAGAAAAAATAGTATATAAAGGAGAAAAATATGAAATTTTAGTAGAAAAAACAGAAGAAAAAATTGTAGAAACACAAATAAAAGAAAAAGAACATATATTTAAAATTAGAATATATAAAAACTTAAATGAAATGCAAAAAAAAGAAGCAATAGAAAAAAACATTAAACAAATATTAAAATCAAAAACATATGATTTAATAGAAAAACGTCTCCCATATTGGAGCTTAAAAACTCAAATTCAATATAATAGTTTTAAAATAGGAGATGCTACAAGCAAATTTGGTAGTTGTATTCCAAGCAAAAAAGTTTTGCATTTTAGTAATAGATTAATAATGCTTCCCAAAGACAAAGTAGATGCCATAATAGTACATGAATTATGCCATATTGTACATGGTAATCATAGTAAAGATTTTTATGATTTAGTTAAAAAATATATTCCTAATTATGACGAAATAAACACATGGTTAAAACAAAATAGTAATATAATAATATTTTAAAAAAAGCATTCTAAAATGTTAAAAGTTGTAAATAGAGTAGGAGAAAATGAAAATTTGTGAACTTTGGGGACATCAATGTCTATTTAAGTTAAGGCTAGAAGTATTGATATATCTTAAAATTCCGTTC
>CAKNNA010000032.1 GCA_930989765.1 uncultured Clostridium sp.
TTTGCATCCTCCCAAACTGCGCGTCACTGCATTTTAATATATATCAATACCTTTAGCCTTAACTTAAATAGACTTTGCCTGTCCACTTTTATATTTTAAAGCAGGTACCATTTTTGAAAAATGTTAGCCTTTGTTTAATGTGAATGTTTGCTCTATATAATTTTAAACTAACGACTTTGTAAATTGTCAAGCAAAATTTATAATTTTTTCAAAGAGTCAATTAAAGAAAGTAAAAACTGTATTTTTTCAGGGGAAAGTTCACTTATTTTTGTAGAAAGAAATAACTGTAATTTTAAATTATCATTATTAATTAAGTCACTAAAAGCTACATTAGGCATAAGACCCAAAAAATTCATAGCATTTATTAAAGTTTCTAATTTAACTCCACCATATCCATTTTCTATTCTAGAAATATATTTTACAGATATCCCTAACTCTTCTGCTAACTTTTCTTGTGTTATATTATTTTTAATTCGAAATTCCTTTATTTTTTTTCCAATTGCATAATAAATTTCAGATTTTGTTATAGAACTCATAATAAACCTCCAGTATTAATTTAATAACTCTAGTATAGCAATATAATATAGAAGAATAAACTAATCTTAAGTAAAACACATAAAAATCAATAAAATCCATAATACTAATAAAAAATCGACAAAAAACGACAGAACAAAAAACAGAAAAAGTCACACTAAAAGTTATACAAAATTTAAAATTAAGAAACCGAAGTTACAAAAAAATAAGTTATAATAATAATTATACTTATACTTATAATAGTAATGTATCATTAATAAAAAATAAATATGAATAATTAGTATACTATTGGAAATTTTAGTTATATACTATAACCAATAGTTTTTATAAAAAAATTATAAAAACACTAAATAAAAAAGGAGGTAATAAAATGCAACAACAAAACATAGCAGAAATTTCATTTAATCAAATATTTGAAGAATGGCTTTTATTCAAAAAGCCCAAAATTAAAGAATCTACTTTTTTAAATTACAAATTCCTTGTTGAAAAATATTTAAAAGAAACATTTAAAAATAGCAATTTGGAATTTTTTAGAGAGTATGATTTAAATAAATATATAGAAAAATTAAGAGGAGAATTAGCACATAAAACAGTAAGAGATATCATTTCAGTTTTAAAAGCTATTTTAAGATATGCAGAAAGAAAATATGATTGTGACTTCAAACTAGATTTAGTATCATTACCAACTGTGCATAGAAATGAAATAGAAGTGTTTAAAGATAAAGAAAAAAATAAAATTGAAAGAAAATGTATTAACTCAGATAGTATTAAAGAAGTAGGAATATTAATTAGCCTATATACAGGTCTAAGAATTGGAGAAATTTGTGCACTAAAATGGGAAGATATTAATTTTGAAGATAAATTAATTTATGTTACACATACAATACAAAGAGTATATCAAGCAGATAACAATAATACAAAAGTAATATTTACAACGCCAAAAACACAAAACTCCATTAGAAAAATTCCACTTGCCAAAACCCTATATGAAAAATTAAAACCTATGTCTAAAAAATATTCCAAAAAAGCATTTATATTAACAGGAAAAGAAAATAAATGGGTTGAGCCTATGGGATATAGATATACATATAAAATGCTTTTAGAAAAATGTAAAATACCCTACAAAAGTTTTCATTGTTTAAGACATACATTTGCAACTAGATGTATTAGTATAGGAATGGATGTAAAATCACTAAGCGAAATTTTAGGTCATTCAAATGTTACTGTAACATTAAATATATATGTCCATTCTTCATTTAAAACTAAGAAAAAATTTATTGACAGATTATAAAAAAAAGTAACCTTGGTTTAAAAATATCAAGGTTACTTTTGGTGAGCCAGGAGGGATTCGAACCCCCGACCCCAGGCTTAGAAGGCCTGTGCTCTATCCAACTGAGCTACTGACCCATTTCTATAACAATAAATATAATACCACGAAAACACTAAACTGTCAACAAATATTCAAAAAAAAATTTAAAATCAGGCAAAAAAATTAAAAAAACCAACTAATCCAAATGCAATAAAAAGACAATTAGAAAAATTCTCAAGAAATCCATTACTAAACTTATTTCCCAAAAACTTTCCAAGGAAAATAGCAATCAAATTACTTAAAACCATACCAAAAATTGAGCCTAAAATCAAAGAAATTTTACTATCAGGATACTCAAGGCCAAGCCCCAAAGAAGCAAGAAAAGTCTTATCACCAAACTCACCAACAAAAATAGAAAGAGCAATAATAAAAATATAACCAATTTTCAAAGAAGAAAGTTTATATAAAAAATTAAATTTTGTAGACTGAGAATTATCCTTTATATCTTTAGAAGAGCTTTTATTGTTCAAAAAACCAAGTATTCCAAACAAAATAAAAGAAGAATAAGTAATAATAGACAAAAAAGTATTAAAATTTGGACTTAAACTACTTAGTTTACTACCAAAAATAATAGCTAAACCATGACTTAAAAAAGTACCAATAGCAATGCCAACCAAAATATTAAAAGTTCTAAGTTTATTAGAAAAAGTAAGAACTAAAAGCTGAGTTTTATCACCAAGCTCTGATAAAAATACCATAATAAAACTTATAAAAAAAGGATAAAACATTATAAATTCCTCCAAGTTAAATTTGCAAAATTAATATAGATTAACTATTTCTTATCAATAATATATATTCAAAAAATATTAAAAGATGAATCATAAAAATATAATTCACAGCTTAGGATAACTCGTTTTTGGGATGTACTTTGATAAAATTTATGTAATGACGAATGCGCAAGGAATAGATATACCCCCTTCTTGACTTTAATTAAATGAGGGGGCACGGAAGAGTGAAGAGGCTCGTTTAATTAAAGTTTAGAAGGGGTTATCTATGTATTAAGCCGAGGAATGGAATAAATTTTATCAAAGTACATCCCAAAAACGAGTTATCCTGAGCTGTGAATTGTAACTAGAAACAATCAATTGTAAATTCTTTGTGAAAAACTTTACATTAAAAAAGTAAAATGATATTATACTTAGGGAAATAACAAATTAAGGAGGAATTATTCGTGATTGAAGTAAAAAATGTCACAAAAAAGTATGGAAACATTGTAGCCGTAGACAATATAAGCTTCAGTATAAATGAAGGCGAAATAATAGGGTTACTTGGCCCAAATGGTGCAGGGAAAAGTACAACAATGAATATGATAACAGGATATATAGAACCTACATCAGGAGAAATAATAGTAGGGGGCTATAATATAGAAAAAAAGCCTAAAAAAGCTAAAAAACAAATTGGATACATGCCAGAAGGAGTACCACTATACACAGACTTAACAGTAAAAGAATTTATTACATATATGGCAGAAATAAAAGGTGTAGAAAGAAAAGAAAGAAAACAAAAAGTTTCTAAAATAATAGAACAAACTGGACTAAAAGATGTAGAAAAAAAATTAATAAAAAAGTTATCAAGAGGATATAAACAAAGAGTAAGTATGGCAGGAGCATTAGTAGGAGATCCTAAAATACTAATACTAGATGAACCAACAGTAGGACTTGACCCAATGCAAATAACAGAAATAAGAAGTCTAATAAAAGAACTTGGAAAAGAACATACAGTAATACTAAGTTCACATATATTATCAGAAGTAAGCCAAATATGTGACAAAGTAATAATAATAAATAAAGGAAAGCTAATCGCAATAGATACACCAGAAAACTTAGAAAACAAAGTAAATAAAAATAACTGTATATATATAACAATAGAAGACCCAGACGGCAAAATAGAAAATATAAAAGATAAAATAAAAGGAATAAAGAAAATAGAACTATTACATCAAAATGAAGACAAAACAAAAGAATATATTGTAGAAGCAGACGGAATGCAAGACTTAAGAAAAATACTATTCACAGAGCTTGCAAAAGAAAACATCACAATTTTCGAAATGAAAAAAGCAGATAGCACATTAGAAGATGCATTCTTAAAATTAATAGAAGGAGGAGAAAAATAATGCTTGCAATAATAAAAAAAGAATTAAAATACTATTTTTGTACACCAATAGGATATGTATTTATAGGAATATTTTTAATAGCATTTAGTATATCATTTTATCTTACAGTATTATTATATGGAAATGTAAATTTTGAATACATATTTTACTCAACACCAACAATATTTGTACTTGCATTTTTAATACCACTTCTTACAATGAGATCATTTTCAGAAGAAAGAAAAGCAGGAACAGAGCAACTATTATTAACATCACCACTGAGTATAACAAAAATTGTTTTAGGAAAATTTATAGCAGCAATGATTATCGTAGTAATAACATCAGTATTTACACTAATGTATTTTGCAATTCTTTGCCACTTTGGAATGCCACACATATCAACTGCAATAACAGCAATAATTGGATTTATACTTTTTGTTATGACATATATAGCATTTGGAATGCTAGCATCTAGTATAACAGAAAATCAAATAATTGCAGGAATTATATCAATCGCATTTTTCGTAATAACATGGGTAATGCCAAGTTTTAATTCAAATCTAGAAAGTATATCATTTATAAATATGCTTTATGGATATACATTAGGCACAATAGACATAGCAAATACTGTAACATTCATAAGCTTTACAATAGTTTGTATATTACTTACAATAATAGTAATGCAAAGAAGAAAAAGTGTAAAATAAGAAGGAGGGTTTACTTTGGAAAATAAAAAAGAAAAAAAACCAAATAGATTTATTCAAAGTATAAAGAAAAAATGGCTGATAAATGGAACAAGAACACTAATATTAATACTAATAATACTTGCAGTATTTGTTGGAATAAACATTTTAATGCAAAAATTAGAATTAACACCAATAGATCTAAGTCAAGAAAAACTATATACATTAACAGAAGAGAGCAAAGAAAAAGTAAAAGATATAGAAAAAGACATAAACATATATTTTGTAGGCTATCAAGATGGAGATTCTACATTAGAGCTTGCCAAACAATATAATAAAGCAAACGAAAAAATAAAAGTTGAAGCAGTAACAGTAGAAAGCAGACCAGACTTAGCAGAAAAATATGGATTTGAAAATGGCTCTACAGGAATAATAGTAGAATGTGGAGAAAAATATAAAGTCTTGACATATCAAGACCTAGTAACATATGACCAATCAACATATGAAACAATAGATATAGCAGAAGAAAGATTAACATCATCAATACTAACTGTTGCAGAAGACGATGTTCCAAAAGTATATTTCCTTGCAGGATATTCTGACTACACATTATCATATGGAATGCAATACCTAAATGTATATTTGCAAAACGAAATATATGAAATAAATTCATTAGATATACTATCAGAAGGAAAAGTACCAGATGATTGTGATACATTAGTAATAACATCACCAAATAAAGACTTTGATGAAATAACAACAAATGCAATAATAGATTATATAAATTCAGGAAGAAATATATTATGGTTTAATTCAGTAGTAGCAAGTGAGCAAAACCTTGCAAATGTAAATAAAATACTTGCAATGTATGGAGTAAATCCATTTGAAATAGGAGGAATAAGAGAAACAGATTCAAGTAAAATGGTATATCAATCACCAGATTTAATAATGCCAGAAGTATCTTACCATCAAATAACAGAAGACATAACAGATGGACTAATATTCCTAAATGCAACAAAAGTCAACTTAGTAGAAGATGAGGAACTAGAAAACTTAAAAGTTGAAAAAACAGAGATTTTAAACACAAGCTCAAGCTCATATTTTAGAACAAATTTTAATAACACAAATGACGCAAAAGCAGAAGACGAAGAAGAAGGACCACTCTTAATTGGAGCAGAACTAGATAAAACAATAAAAGATGCAAACGAAGAAACAGGTGAAAGTGCTGTAGTTTCAAAATTAGTAATATATGGAGAAAGTTACTTTATAACAGATGTACCACTATCATCAAGTACACAAGCACCACTTGTACAATATAGACAAAACAAAGATTTAGTAATTAATTCAATTGCATATTTAGTAGATAGACAAGAAGATATTACAGCAAGAAAAAGCACAGGAACAGTAACATACACAGCAACAGAGCAAGAAAACACAATAATATTTACAATCATATTTGCAGTACCAGTAATAATTATTGCAATTGGTATAATAGTTTGGATAAAAAGACAAAGAAAAAAATAAATAATTTAATCATAAAATAATAAAAACCCCATAAGATAATATGGGGTTTTTTATGAAAAATTTAATAAATATAATATTTGTAACATTAGGTGCATTAATAGGAGCAGGGTTTGCTTCAGGCCAAGAAATAAACATATTTTTCTTCCAAAGTGGAACAAATGGAATATATGGAATAATAATTTCAAGCATTCTAATTGGAATGATAATTTATAAATCATTAAAAATAATAAGTGAAAATAATATAAAAACATATAAAGATTTTTTAGAATTTATAACTCAAAAAAAAGAAAATAAAATTAACAACAATATAAAAACAATAATCAATATAATAATTAATATTTTTATATTAATAACATTCTTTATAATGATTGCAGGTTTTGGAGCATATATAGAGCAAGAATTGGGATTAAACAAAATAATAGGAAGCACAATACTTGCAATAATTTGCATGATAGCTTTTCAAAAAAATGTAGAAGGATTAGTAAATTTAAGCAATATAGTAGTACCAATATTAATGATTTCACTTATAATAATAGGAACAATAAATTTTAAAGAACTAGACTTTCTAAATGCATATAAAATACTAAAGGAAAACAATAATCACTTTTTATTAAAGACAATTTTATATTGTAGTTATAATAGTATTTTACTAATACCTGTATTAATAACATTAAAAAAATATTTAAAAAGTAAAAAACAACTAAAATTGGTTTCAATTATTATTACGATTTTTATAATTATTTTATCATTAATTATATATTCAATACTTTTCGGAGTGGATGTAGATATAAATAGATTAGAAATGCCAGCAGTTTATGCAATATCAAATATCAATAAAATACTAAAGCCACTTTATGGTTTAATTATATTAAGTTCAATATTGACTACTGCAGTATCGCTAGGTACAAGTTTTTTACAAAATATTGCATATAATGAAAAAAGTTATACACATTTTGCGAATATAATGTGTATAAGTTCTGTAATAATTTCGCAAATTGGGTTTTCTAATTTGGTGAATTCGCTTTATCCTATTTTTGGGTATTGGGGGTTGGTGCAGATTTTGTTGATTTTTGTGGGTTGTAGTAAATAGTGGTTTTTAATATTGAATTTAGAGGCTAAGAATAAACCGCGAATTGTAAGTAATATAAATTAAAAAAGTTAATAAAAAATATTGAAAAAATAAAGAAAAACTGATATAAATTAACATACAAAGGAGAAAATAATGAAAAATTTTTGGGAAGAAAGTACAGTAGAAAAAAAACAATTAAATAAAAAGAAAATCATAATTTTATCAGTTATTCTAATTTTCATATTATTAAGTACTTGTTTTTATATTGTGTATATAAATAATGAAAATTTTAGAAAATGGACAGATAAAAATATTTTTAGGAAGGAAATAAATCAAGAGCAGTTAGTAAGTATCGAAATAGATGAAGATGATAATCCAACAGTTTATGCGTTTAATCAAAATATAGGAATTTTAAATAAAAATGAATTTAAAATTTATAATAGTACAGGTAAAGAAGAAAAAAGTTTAAGTATAGAAATTACATCACCTATTATTGATTCTGCAAATAGATATATTGCAATTGGAGAAAACAATGGTAAAAAGTTGTATTTAATAAAAGATAAAGAGATAGCTTGGGAGAAGGAAATTCAAGGAAATATTTCACAAATTAAAGTTAATCAAAATGGTTATGTTGCAATTACTATTGTAAATACAACTAATAAAACAGTTATTGCGATGTATGATGATAAAGGAAATGAATTATTTTATACATATTATGCAACAACTAGAGTTGGGGACATAGATATTTCAGATGATAACAAATATTTAGCTGTTGCAGAAATTGACACATCTGGAACATTAATAAAATCAAATATACAAATAATTTCTATTGATGAGGCAATTTCAAACCCGAATAATTCTGTTACTAAAAAATATGAAGGAGAGAATAATGAATTACTTGTAAACATTAATTTTCAAAATAAAAATAATTTAGTTTGCATGTACACAAATAAAATAACTTTAATAACACCAGAATGGAATGTAGAAACTATTGTTGATAATACAAGTAAAAAAGTATTTGCAGATATAAACCTTCAAAATAGTATAGTAACACTAGAAGAAGAATCAACAGGATTGTTTACAGCAAGTACAGTTGTTACAATAACAAATACAGAAAGTAAAAGTCAAAATACATATAAGCTAGACGCAGTCTCAAAAGAAATTTATACAAGTGATAATATTATTGGACTAAATATTGGAAATGAAATAGAATTCATAAATACATCTGGCTGGCTTGTAAAAAAATATATTGCAAATCAAGAAATAACAAAAGTTAGTGTATCAAGTTCACTGGCGGCAATAGTATATAGAGACAAAGTCGAAATATTAAATTTATAAAATAATAAAAAAGGAGTTTTAATTATGGGAATTTTAATAGACATTATAGTTGTTGCACTAATAGCATTATCAGTATTCTTAGGATACAAAAAGGGATTTATAGAATTATCAGTAAAACTTTTAGCATTTTTAATTGCACTTGTCATTACATTAATATTATATAAACCAATATCAAACCTAATAATAAACAATACACAAATTGATGAAAATATCCAAAATACAATTTTAGATAAAGTAAATGGAAACAGTACAGAAACAGAAAACGAAAATAGCAAAACTCAAGAAAATAATACTAATGAAAGTGATATTGTTGAAAATGTTGCAAATGAAATGAAAGCAGAAATCTTGCCACAAGCTGCAAGAGACCTATCAATTAATATTATAAATGCAGGTATCATTATAATTTTATATATTTTAATAAGAATAGCATTGAAATTTGTCACAGTAATTGCAAATTTAGTTGCAAAACTACCTATTATAAAACAAATAAACAAATTAGGTGGAGTAATTTATGGGCTACTTAGAGGATTATTATTAATATATGTAATTTTACTTATAATTTCATTTGTAGGAAAAGTAAACCCAGAAAATGAAATACATAAGCAAATAGAAGAGACTAATTTAACAAAAGCAATGTATGAACATAATATAATAGAAATATTTATATAAATTCAAATATTTTATTGCGTTATTAGAAAAAATTTGTTATACTAAGTACACATAATTTCACATTTGGGAGAGGGTAAAGTTGAAAAAGGAAAAAACAAGCACAAATGAAAAGGAAATAAGAAACAAAAAAAATAAGCAAAATAAAAGAAAAAAAGGCAAGGTATGGAAGAAAGTACTTATCGTAATATTATTAATCCTAATTATAATTGCAGGATATTTTATATATAGTAGCATAAGAATAGATGGAAAAGTAAGTTTAACAGGAATGCTTGCAACAGCTGTAGGACATGATGAAAATACCAAAAAAAACCTAGGGGAGTTTCAAGTACTCTTGCTGGGAGTAAGTACAGACCAAGTAGGTGTAACATTAACAGACACAATCATGGTAGCATCATATAATCCAAATACACAAAAAGCAGTACTTCTTTCTATTCCGAGAGATACATTTACTGGCAAAAATGTAAAAAAAGCAACAGCATCAGAAAAAATTAATGCAATTTACAATATAACAAAAGACCCACAAGAAACTGTAGATGCAGTAAATGAGCTAACAGGGTTAGACCTTCAATACTATGCGGTAATACAAACAGAAGCATTAATAGAACTAGTAGATGCAGTAGGACCAATAGAATTCTATGTTCCAATGGATATGTACTATAATGATGAAACACAAGATTTACACATAGACTTAAAAGAAGGAATGCAAGAAATAGATGGGGAAAAAGCAGAGCAATTACTAAGATTTAGAAAAAATGATGATGGAACAAGTTACCCTGTAGAATATGGTGATAATGACATAGGAAGAATGAGAACACAAAGAGAATTTATATCAGCTGTAATCAGCCAAACAGTAACAGCAGGAAATATAACAAAACTTGGACAAATACTAGATATAGCAAACAGAAACTTAATTACAAATATAGACTTTAATGCAGTAAAAGACTATTTACCATATGCAGTAGAATTTAATACACAAAACTTACAAACAGCAGTATTACCAGGAACAACACCAGACTTAAAACAAACAAATAATGTAAGTGTATATGTTGCAGACAAGGAAGAAACAGAGAAATTAATAAACGAGCTATTTTTCTCAAATCAAACAGATTCTGAGGGTACAAATCCAGAAGAAAATACAAATAATGTAGCAAACCAAACTTCAAATATAACATCAAATACCAGCCAAAATAGCCGGAAACAATATAGCAGGAACAAATACAAATATATCAAAAATAAATATTGAAATATTAAATGCAAGTGGAAGTAAGCAAAAACTAGAAGAGGCAACTAAAGCTTTAAAAAATGCAGGATATAATGTAACAAAAACAGGTGAAACCTCAACTGTAGCAACAACAATAATAACAAATAAAAAAGAAGTAGATACAGAAAAAATGCAAGATATAAAAGAAGTTTTAGGAGTAGGTAATATTTCTAATAATAAATCATCAACAAGTAAAGTAGATGTTCAAATTATACTAGGAAGAGATTTTTAAAAACCATTAATAAAAACTAAAAATTGCATAAACTTAAGTATTTTTAATTTATAAATACTTAAGTTTATGCATATCTATTAACTAAAATAATAAATTTAAATTATAAACAAAATTTTTAAATAATATTAATTTATTAAAAATATAAATTTCAAAAATTAAATATTTATTGTTTCATTTTAAATCAATAATTCTTATATTCTAAACATGTTTTTTATGTAATAATAATTTAATCAAAATAATCAAAATAATAACCAAAGCCAAAATTTCAAAAAATAAAGCAGTAGAGTTTGATGGAATAACACTTTTAGATGCAAGCAAATTAGAAAAATATTCTACTCCATCAATATTATAAACAATTTTTCCAACAACTTGCCCTTGAGAAATAGGAGCAATTAAATTTTCATTTAAATCAATTCTAGGTTCAATATCATTATTTTCAATAAATGATTTATTAACTAAGCAAGAAACATTGCTTTCAACTACTAGATCTAAAGACTTCGTTTCTTCAGTAGCATTAGGTATATCAATAGAAGAAACAGTAGCACCTTGTTCTATAAAAGTTTTTTCTTCAAAATTATTATATCCGTATTCAAAAATATTTTTACTATCTATAAACTTATTTCCAGTAACATTAGGAGTTTGACGAAAACCTAAAACAACACAAATTAATTCAAGATCATCTTTACTTGCAACAGAAACCAAACAATTACCAGCTTCTGTAGTAAAACCAGTTTTACCAGCAATAGCATATTGGTAATAATCATCGCCAGCTCCATTTAACAATAAGTGATTGGTATTTGCAAAAGTCTTAGAAGGAGACATATTAGTTTGTGGAATAGTGCAAGATGTTAAACTAGCTAAGCGCCTAAAAGTAACATTTTCCATACAATATTTCATAAGTATTGCTATATCTTTAGCAGTTGTATAATGGTTTTCATCATGCATACCACTTGGATTTGTAAAATGTGTATTTGTAAGCAATAAATCTTCTGCCTTTTTATTCATCAAATTTGCAAACTCTTCAATAGAGCCTGAAATATAAAATGCAAGAACATTTGCAGCATCATTTGCAGAGTGTACCATTAATACTTGTAATAATTGGTTTACTGTAATTTTTTCATTAGTTTTTAAATCAGCAATTGAATAACCGGCGGGAATAGAGTTTATAGCTTCATATGGTACAGTTACAACATCATTTAAATTTCCATTTTCTATAGTAATTATTGCTGTCATTATTTTAGTAATACTTGCAGGATACATTTTTTGTTCTTCATTTTTTCCATATAATACATTCGAAGATGAACTGTCTATTAATATTGCAGCTTCTGAATTAACAATTGGTAATGCATCTTCTGCAAAAGATATATTAAAAAAAGATAATATTATTGTAAATATAATCAGAAAAATGCTAAAAAATTTTAATCTTTTGAATCTCATAAATAAAACAGTCCTTTCAAAGTAAACACATATATTATTTTTATAAATATATTTTATTGCAAATAAAACTTGCAAATCTAATCAATATTTATTAGTACGATATTCAATATACTACAAAAATAAGTTTTTTTCAATAATAAGGAGGTAATAAATGAATAAATTTAATAAAAAGCAAAAGGTAATTATACTAATTATAATAGGAATTATTTTAATTATAGCAATATATTTTTATTATAATTCTGATATAAAATTAATTAATGGAAACACTAGCAGAGATTTAGCTACATTTGTAGAAGAAAATAATAATACTCAAGAAAAGCAAATACAAGATTTAAATAGTAACCCAGAAGAAAAAAATTCAAATAGCAATAAAGAAGATATAAAAAGTGAAGAAGAAATAGTAATACATATTACAGGAGCAATAAAAAATGAAGGTGTTTATAGATTAAAAAAAGAAAGTAGAATATCAAATGCAGTAGAAGCCGCTGGAGGTTTAACAGAAAATGCAGACACAAGTAAAATCAATCTAGCATATGTCTTAGAAGATGGTATGAAGATAGTTATTCCTAGCATAAATGATAGCGAAACTTGCGAAGAGTTAATAAGTACTGGAATTGGAGGGGATAGCGATATAATTGATAATAATATGGAAAATAAAAAGTCTGAGAAGATAAATATAAATACTGCAGATGCAGAAACCTTAGATAAATTGCCTGGAATTGGTGAGGCGACTGCGAATAAAATTATAGATTATAGGAATGATAATGGAAAGTTTAAAAGTATTGAGGAAATTAAAAATGTTAAGGGAATAGGTGAGAGTAAATATGAGGAGATTAAGGATTGGATTTGTGTGTAAAGTAATTTAGATAGAAATTTTGTATGAAAATAATAAAAGTTTTAGTTTGTTAATTAAGTATAAAAATTAATGAAGTAATTATATCTTTTATATTTATTGATATAAGTACAGTTAAAGAAATTATTACATAAAATCTCTTACCGAAATATCTCAAAAAAATCATTTATCATTTATTGACTAAATTTCATGTAAATGGTATATTACAATTATCTTTTCCAATTCATTAATTTTTATACTTAATTAATTATCAAAAAAATAATCAAAAAACAAACTTTGAATACATCGAACAATAAATATATTTTAATTCAAATAAAAAGTACCAAATAAAAAATTAAACCCAAAATTCAAATAACAAAAAACCTATAAAAACTAAGAATTTTCAAAAATCCCCCTTGACAATAAAAACTAAACATAGTAAAATGTTAGCACAAACTAACAAAAAAGAAAGGAAAATAAAAATGCAAATAACAAATTCCCAAGAAGAATACATAAAAACAATCTACATACTATCAAAAACAGAAAAAGAAATCAGAGTTACAGATATAGCAAACAAACTAAAAATAACAAAACCAAGTGTAAATAGAGCCATAAAAAACCTAGCAGAAATAGACCTAATCCAATATAAAACATATGGAGAAATAAAAATAACAGAAAAAGGAAAACAGCAAGCACAAAAAATTTTAAAAAAAGAAGATCTATTAAAAATATTCTTAGCAGGAGTATTAGGAATAGAAACAAAAAAAGCAGAAAAAGAAGCAATATCAATGAAACATGCAATATCACAAGAAACAGAAGAAGAACTTGAAAAATACATAAACAAGCTATTAAACCTAAATAATCTAGACTGTGGTTATGATGAAAAAAGCGAAAAATGTAAAAACTGTACAAAAATAACATTAAGAAACAGAATAAAAGAAAAACTAGATGAAAAAGGATTAACAGCAATCTAAAAAAAGGAGGTAAAAAATGTTAGAATTAAAAAATATATGTTTCGAAAGAGAAAACAAAAAAATACTAGATAACATAAACATAAAAATAGATACAAACAAATTTATAGCAATAACAGGACCAAATGGCTCTGGAAAATCAACACTTGTAAAAATAATAATGGGAATAGAAAAGCAAGACTCTGGAAGTATAATATTTAATCGGGCAAGACATAACAAACTTAAAAGTAGAAGAAAGAGCAAACTTAGGAATAAGTTTTGCATTCCAACAACCAGTAAAATTTAAAGGAATAACAGTATATGACTTACTAAAACTATCAGCAAAAAAAGAAATAACAAAAAAAGAAGCATGTGAAATACTATCAAAAGTAGGACTATGTGCAAATGACTACATAGACAGAGAAGTAAATTCATCATTATCAGGAGGAGAATTAAAAAGAATAGAAATTGCACAAGTAGCAATAAGAAAAACAGCACTAACAATATTTGATGAGCCAGAAGCAGGAATAGACCTATGGAGCTTCAATAATCTAATAGAAATATTTGAAGACATGAGAAACCTTATAAAAGGAACAACAATTATAATTTCACATCAAGAAAGAATACTAAAAATAGCAGACGAAATAATTTTAATGAAAAATGGAAAAATAACAGGAATAACAACAAGTGAAGAATTTTTCAAAAATAATATAGTAGAAACAAAAAAATGTTGCAAAATAAAAAATATTAAATAACAAAATGAAAGGAGCAAAAATGGAAAACAATATAAACCAAAATGACAAAAATCTATTGAATGAAATAACAGACTTTGATAAAATAAAAAACGGAGCATATAATATAAGAAAAAATGGACAAGGCATAGAAAGAAAAGTAACAGAAAACATAAATATAATAACAAAAAAAGACAAACCCGGAATAGACATATATATAAAAGAAAACACAAAATTTGAATTTGTGCACATACCAGTAATAATAACAGAAAGTGGATTAACAGACTTAGTATACAATGACTTTTACATAGGAAAAAATGCAAATGTAATAATAGTTGCAGGATGTGGAATAAGAAATGACCATCACAAAAATTCAAAACATGACGGAATACACAGGTTTTACCTAGAAGAAGGAGCAAAAGTAAAATACATAGAAAAACATTATGGAGAAGGAATAGGAGATGGCAAAAGAATACTAAACCCAATAACAGAAGTATACTTAAAAAAAGGAAGCAGTATGGAAATGGAAAGTAGCCAAATAAAAGGAGTAGACTCAAGCATAAGGGAAACAAAAGGAGAACTTGCAGAAAATGCAAGCTTTGTAGTATCAGAAAAAATAATGACAAATGGAGTGCAGTTTGCAAAAACAATATTTGATGTTAAGCTAAACGGAGAAAACTCAAGCACACATGTAACATCAAGATCAGTAGCAGAAGACTCATCAAAACAATACTTCATATCAAAAATATATGGAAATGCAAAATGTTTTGCTCACAGCGAATGTGATGCAATAATAAAAGATAGCTCAATCGTAACAGCAACACCAGAAATAACAGCAAACAATGTAGAAGCAAACATGATTCATGAAGCAGCAATAGGAAAAATTGCAGGAGAGCAAATAATAAAATTAAAGACACTAGGACTAACAGAAGAGCAAGCAGAAGAAGAAATAATAAAGGGATTTTTAAGATAATGTCCATGTCCATTTGGGGACAGTCCCCAAATGGACACCCAATTGACACCCAAATGAAAAAAAGGAATGGTGAAAATGAAAACAGAAACAGTAACCCTAAAAGCAACAGATGGAATAATAAATAAAGGATTATTATATAATGGAGAAAAAACAAACAAGATTATAATATCAATCCACGGAATGGCAACAAACTGCATTAAAAAAAGAGATGAAGAAATTGCAAAAAAGGCTCATGAAATAAAAGTAGATTTTCTTACATTTAATAACAGAGGAAGTGAAATTGTAAAATATATATCATATGAACACGGAAAAAGAAAGCTTGGAGGAACAGCATTTGAAAATGTAGAGGAATGCTATTATGACATAGTAGGAGCAATAAATTTCTGTATTCAAAAGGGTTATAACGAAATATATCTATTAGGACATAGTCTAGGGACTACAAAAATAGTATATACATATAATAAGTTAATAGAAAACAAAGAAGAAGAAACTTTAAATAAAATAAAAAAAGTTATACTTTTATCATTAATAGACATTCCAAAAGTATTACAAATCTACTTAAATAAAGATTTTGCAAATCTACTAACATATGCAAAAAATTTAGAAAAAGAACATATGGAAAATATATTGATGCCTGAAAAATCCTTTATACATCCAATAAGTGTAAAAACATTTTTAAAATATGCCAGAGATTTTGAGAATATAAATTTTGCAAGATATTCAGACGAAATTTACAATTTTGATGAATTAAATAAAATAAAAGTTCCACTATTTATGAGATGGGGAGACACAAACGAAATGGTATTACAAAATTTAGAAGATTTATGTAATAAATTAAAAAAGAAAATAAATAACAAAAATATAGATATTGGATATATAAAAGATGCAAATCATAGTTATAAAGGAAAAGAAGAAATACTGGCAAACCAGATACAAGTTTTTTTAAATAAAAAATAAAAGGGGGGAAAAGTATGGCAAAACTTACACTATTTTGTCATAGCAGTATAAAAATATCAGGAGAAAAGGAAATTTATATTGACCCATATAAAATAAATGAAAATTACAATGATGCTGACTACATATTTTGTACACACTCACATTATGACCATTTTTCGAAAGAGGATATAGAAAAAGTAAAAAATAGTAATACAAAAATAATAACTGTAAAAAGTTCTGAAGAAGAAGCAGAAAAATTAGTAGGAAAAGAAAATATATTAATAGTAGAGCCAAAAAAAGAATATACAATAGACAATTTACAATTTAAAACACTACCAGCATACAATGAAAATAAGCAATTCCATCAAAAAGAAAACAATTGGGTAGGCTTTATAATTGAATTTGAAGGAATAAAATATTATATAGCAGGAGATACAGACGATTTAGAAGAACTTCACAATATTAAATGTGATATTGCGCTAATACCAATTGGTGGAACATATACTATGGACTATAAGGAAGCTGCAAATTTTGCAAATAACATAAGTGCAAAAATAGTAATTCCAACACATTATGGACTAATTGTTGGAGATAAAAAAGATGCTATAAAATTTAAAGAATTAGTAGAAAATAAAGAAGTAAATATTTTAATTTAAAATTATCTAAAAAAATCAATTCAATATTAAATATTTATTTAAAAATTCGTTAGTTTAGGAGGAATTTTATGAATGAGACAATAAAATGTTTAATAAATAGAAGAAGTATTAGAAATTTTAAAAATGAACAAATAAAAAAAGAAGAGTTAGACTTAATTTTAGAGGCTGGACAATATGCTCCAACAGGTAGAGGAGCTCAATCACCAATAATGGTAGTTTTACAAAATAAAGAAGACATAGAAAAATTATCTAAATTAAATGCAAAAATAATGGGAAATGAAAATATTGACCCATTTTATGGAGCATCAACTATTATTATAGTATTAGCTGATAAAAATATTAATACATATATAGAAGATGGAAGTTTAGTTATGGGAAATTTAATGAATGCAGCTAATAGTTTAAATATTGGATCTTGCTGGATTCATAGAGCAAAAGAAGAATTTCAAACAGAAGAAGGAAAACAAATGCTAAAGAAATGGGGAATATCAGATAATTATGAAGGTATAGGTCATTGTATTTTAGGCTATAAAGAAGGAGAAACACCTACTGCAAAGCCAAGAAAAAGTGATTATGTAAGATTTATTAGTTAATGAGCAACTTAAAATTATAATAAAATTTTAGGTAGCCAAAAAAGTATACACAGTTTGACTACCTAAAATTTTGTAGAATACAAAAATTAAAAATAATAAAATTTATAATAATAGTAATATTTTCTATAAATTAACATATAATAATATAAAGTATTTTATAAAAGACTAATTCGAGATTATGTAAATTAACGAGATTTTAAAAAATGTATTGACAAAGTAACATATAAGATGTATAATAAAAAAAGTAATACATCGCGGGGTGGAGCAGTTGGCAGCTCGTTGGGCTCATAACCCAAAGGTCGTAAGTTCGAGTCTTACCCCCGCAACCAAAAACAAAAGGTTTCAGAATTTTACTGAAACCTTTTATTCATAAATAACATATTTTAAAAATTTTATTATAATAGAAATAAAACTTAAAAATTTTAAATCCACTCATGGAATTTCTTAATATAAATTTTCTTTGCAAATAAAGCAATAATACAATAAATAAAAGTAACAAAGAAAATAAATCCTATATATTTAAGAGGTATAGCTACAAGTCCAATTAAAGAGCCTAAAGGTGTAAAAGGTACCAAAATACCAATTAATATAAGTACAAAAGATGACAAATAAACTAGTTTATGAGCATTACTTTGCAAAAATGGTATTTTAGCAGTTCTAATAATATGCATACCAATAAGATTAGAAACAATACTATATACAAACCAAATTGTTTGGAATACAGCAGCTTCTCTTATACCAAAAATAAACCAAATACTAGCAAAAACTATTAAGTCAAATATTGAGCTAACAGGTCCCATAAACAGCATAAAATGCATTAAACTCTTAATTGTAAACTTTTTAGGTTTTTTAATCATTTCTTCATCAACATTATCTAAAGGTAAGGTCATTTGTCCAAAATCATATAGTAAACCTTCAACTAATAATTGTATAGGAGTCTCTGGTAAAAATGGAAGAAAAGCACTTGTAAGAATAACAGACAAAACTTCACCAAAGTTAAAACTTGTTGCAAGTTTTATATATTTCATTAAATTAACAAAAGTTTTTCTACCTTCTGTTGCACCATCTAATAAAACACGTAAATCTTTTTCAAGTAAAATTATATCTGCAGATTCTTTTGCAATATCAACAGCAGTATCAACTGAAATACCAACATCAGAATTTGTAAGAGAAGGGCTATCATTAATACCATCACCCATATATCCTACAACATTACCAGCTTCTTTTAATATTCTAATAATCCTTGCTTTTTGTATTGGAGAAAGTTTAACAAAAATATTTGTTTTTTTCAATAATCTTAAAACAGCAGTATCTGGCAGTTTATCAAGCTCATTTCCAGTAACTATTTTATTAGATTTTATTCCAACCCTATCACAAATACATCTTGTAACATCTAAATTATCACCTGTAAGTACAATTACACGAATTCCAGATCTATTTAATAATTTAACAGACTCTTTAGCACTTTCTTTTGGAGGATCAAGAAAACCAATAAATCCAACTAAAGTCATATTTTTTTCGTAAGATATATCAAAATTTGAAATATCTTCTTTAATAACTTTTTCACAAACTGCTATAACCCTTAAGCCATCTTGATTCATTTTCTTGCTAATTCTTTGCACATTATCCTTGATTTCTTTAGTAATAGGAGCAATTTGATTTTTATAAGAATAACTTGTGCACATAGCAAGTATCTCTTCTACAGCACCTTTTGTTATCATTTTAACATTAGATTCATTATTTTTATTTCCTTCATCTACAAGAACTGACAAACATCTTCTAGTAAAATCAAATGGAATTTCATCTAATTTTTTAAAAGATTTAGTAAGTTCTTGCATATTATATTCTAATCCTCTTTTTATAACAGCCTGGTCAATATTACCAATTAAACCATCTTGAAAATTAGCATTTAAAAATGCAGATTTCAAAACAGAAAGATCCTCATTACCTTGAGTATCTAAATATCTTTCAAGTACAATATTATCTTCTGTTAAAGTTCCAGTTTTATCAGTACACAAAACATTCATAGCACCAAAATTTTGGATAGCATCCAATTTTTTTACAATAGTTTTCTTTTTAGACATTTTAACAGCACCTTTTGAAAGGCATGATGATAAAATAACTGGAAGTAAAAGTGGTGTAATTGCAATTGCAATAGCAACAGCAAATGTAAAAGCCGTTACTACACTATGTTTCCAAGCATTAAGTATAAAAACTATAGGAATTAATATAATCATAAACCTAATTAATAATTTACTAATACTTTCAATATCTTTTTGAAAAGCAGTTTTTGGTTTACCATCACTTAAAGTATGTGCAATTTTGCCAAGATAAGTAGAATTTCCAGTTTTAATTACAACACCCTTTGCCATACCGGAAATTACACTTGTTCCCATAAAACAAATTGTATCTAGGTCTGAAATTGAAGTAAATTCATCAATAGAATTACTAGAATCTACTAATTTTTTTACAGCATCAGATTCACCAGTTAATGCAGATTGACCAACATACAAATCTTTAGCCTCTATAATTCTTAAATCAGCAGGAATCATACTACCTGCAGAAAGTAGTACAACATCACCTAATACTACCTCTTTTATAGGAATTTTCACTTCTTTATTATCTCTTAAAACTATACAAGTCGTTGCAACTAAATCCTTTAATTTTGCAGCAGCTTTATTAGAACGATATTCTTCAACAAAGTCTAATAATGTACTTGCAATAATTAAAATAGCAATTACGATTATATTTGCATAACTTGGGGTCTCTGGTAAAATTACATCAGTATAAGTTAAAATTAAAACTATTCCTAAGAGAATACTATTGAAAGGGCTAAATAGACTTTCTAAAAAATAGTGGTACCACTTTTTTTCTCTTTTTTGTTTAATTTCATTTAATCCGTATTTTTGTATTTTACCGACTAGCCTCTTCTTGAGTAATACCATTTTGGCTTATATGATATTTACTCAAAAAATCATCTTTTTTTGTAAAAGCTTCATCTGCATAGAGCTTTATTACATCTACATCTTCTTTAGAAGTTGCCAAAATAATCATCTCCATTTCTTTTGTTTTTATTATTATAGCATAAATCTAAAAAATTAAACTAAATCAGAAAAAATTTTTTATAATTTTACTATAAATAAAAAAATTGCTAAAATGGAGTTGCAAAAAGGAGCTTAGCAAAAGTGAGGTCTCAGAAAGGAAGTTGCTAAAGGGGGGCGGAAGTATCTATTTAAGGTAAGGTTAAAGGTATTGATATATATTAAAATTCCGTTCCTTGCTG
>CAKNNA010000033.1 GCA_930989765.1 uncultured Clostridium sp.
TTAGCTTAAATAGGCATTATCTCCAACCTATTCGCAAAAAATTGCCATTACTCTTCATTCCTGCAAGTTCCTTTACACTTTATTACAATTATATTATACATATTTATATTTATTACAAAAACTAAATAGAAGGTAACTAAAACACATCTACTCTATATCTACAATTCAATGTTTTAATCACCTTCTATTGTTCTATCTTTTTCAGATTTTAAATCTTTATCCAATCCCATTTTTCTTTCATTTTCTTTTTTTACCCTATTATAATTTAAAAGTTCAATATCACTATAGCTTAAATGTCTTGTAATTTCAAACATTTCTTCTAAATGCTCTTTTACTTTTATATCTTTTTTAGTTAATTTTTTATTTTTTATCTCTGGCTCTTCTAGATTAAATGGGATAGAAATTTTTGCAATTATTGGAATAAATATTGGGTCTTTTTGTATTTTTGGTACAATTTTTTTAGAATTTGCATCTATTGCTGCATTTGCGTATTGTATTGCTTTATCTTTATTTCCTTTAATTAAAGCTATTTTGGCAAGTTCATAAAGACTGTCTGGTGCTAATTCTTCGTCATCTAATGTTTGCATAAAATATTTTTCCGCTTCTTCTATTTCTTTATATATTAGTGCAATTTCTGCTAGTGAATATTTTGCATTATATAATAAACTATTTATTTCAGCTGCCTTTTCATAACATATTTTTGCATTTTCAAAATCATTTAACATAGTATAAACAATTCCTAAATTATAATTAATTTCATAACTTACTGGATTATACTTTAATGCTTCTTGATATACATTTACAGCTTCTTTGTATCTTTCTTTACTAATTAAAATATCCCCTAAAATTTCTGTTGCCTTATAATAATCTGGCTTTTTACTTAATAAACTATATAACATTTCTGCAGCTTCATCAGATTTTTCTAAATTGTTTAATAATTCTGCAACTTTAAAATATGAATCATAATCTTTTTTATTTATATCAATTGCTTGTACATATTCATCTATAGCCTTTCTCATTCCACCTTCTTTTTCGTATATAATTGCAAGTAATTTATGACCTTGATAATTATCTGGATTTTTTGTAATTAAATTAATTAAGGCTTGTTTTGCTTTTTTATTATTTCCTAATTTAATCCATATTCTAGATTTAGTAACATTTATAATTTCATTTAAACTTAAATTGTGCTTTTCTAATATTATAGTTATAATAGGTACCAATAAAGCAAGTACATATTTTAAAATTATTACAAAAAAGTTTGTTTTTACTTCAAATAAAACTTCAATAAAATTTAGTGCTATACCTATTGCTTCTATTAATAAAATTATTACATATGTTGTATCATTATTTTTTATCATTTTATAAAAAATAAAAATGAAAATAGCAAAAGCAAGCACAATAAATATGAGCTGTTCTATCATATTATCTTCCTTTCCTACTATTCTATTTTATTTCATTTTTTGGCTTTTGTCTAGTCCTTTTTATTATATAATTTCTGATACATTTTATAATCTCTTAAAATTTTTCTAACATATTGATTTGTTTCTTTATATGGAATATTCTCTATATCTGTACCATCTGGCTGTATTATCCCTTTTTCTATCCAATTATCAACTGTTCCAATTCCTGCATTATATGCGGTAAGTGCAATTTCTGTATTTTCATATCTTAAAAGTAATATAGATAAATATTTTGTTCCAAGCTTTATATTAAAATCTACATCATACATTTTTTCTAATACTTCTTCTTTGCTTAAATTTAAACCTAGATTTTTTGCAACATCTATTGCTGTATCATCTACAATTTGCATAAGACCTTTTGCAGATTTCCCAGAAGTTGCATTCGCATCAAAGTTACTTTCTGCTTTTATTACTGCATATACTAAATTTTCGTCTAGCTGAAATTCCTTAGAATATAATTCTACAAAATTACTAAATTCGCGTGGATAGATTTTTATTAAAATTTTATTCATTAAATTAAATGGTCCAAATAATATAACTAAAGATATTATTATAATAATTAAAATTACTATAAAAATTTTTTTCAAATTCGTCTCCTCCTTGTTATTTTTCTATTTTATGCAATCTTTTTTTTCCATCCACCTTTTTTAGTCACAAGCTTTATTATTGTAAGAATTTCAGAAGAAATAGAAATATCCAATAAAATTTACTTTATTTACAATCATACCAATTTTTTGCAACTGAAATTTCGGCAATTAAAGGCACATCTAATGTAACTGCTTGCTCCATATTTGTTTTTAATATTTCTTTTACTTCATCTATTTCATTTTTTTTTGCCTCTATCATCATTTCATCATGTACTTGAAGTACTATTTTTGCTTCTAAATGCTTTTTCATTAGCTCATTTTTTACTTTTATCATTGCAATTTTCATAATATCTGCTGCTGTCCCTTGTATTGGTGTGTTCATTGCTGCTCTATTTCCAAATTGCCTTACCATATAGTTTTTAGAGCTAATTTCTGGTATATATCTACGTCTATTAAATAATGTTTCTACATATCCTTGTTTTTTTGCAAGTTCAATTATATTTTCCATATATTGTTTTATTCCTGGGTATTCTGCTAAATATTCATCTATATATGTTTTTGCAAGTTTTCTTGATATTCCAAGTTGTTCACTTAACCCAAAATCACTTATTCCATAAACAATTCCAAAATTTACTGCTTTTGCATTACTTCTTTGCTCTTTTGTTACTTCATCAATAGGTGTTTTAAAAACTTTTGATGCAGCTTGTTTGTGTATATCTTCATTATTTCTAAATGCTTCTTGCATATGTGTATCACCAGACATATGTGCTAAAACTCTAAGTTCTATTTGAGAATAGTCTGCATCTATATACACTTTTCCTTCTTCTGGCTCAAATACTTTTCTTACTCTTTTTCCAAGTTCAAATCTTGTTGGTATGTTTTGAAGGTTTGGCTCTGTTGAGCTTATTCTTCCTGTTGCTGTTATTGTTTGATGGAAAAATGAATGTATTCTTTTTGTTTTTGGATTTATATATGGCTTTAATCCTTCTATATATGTTGAATTTAATTTCATAAGTTGCCTATAATCTAATAAATTTTGAATTATAGGGTCTTCTTTTTTCAATTTTTCTAGTACATCTACATCTGTTGAATATCCACTTTTTGTTTTTTTAATAACAGGTAATTTCATTTTTTCGAATAATACTTCACCTAGTTGTTTTGTTGAATTTATATTAAATTGTGTTCCTGCCATTTCATATATTATTTTGGTTTTTTCTTCTAAATTTTTTGATAATTCTAAACCAAATTCTTCTAAGCTTTCTTTATTTACATACATTCCATTAAATTGCATATCTGCTAAAACTAAAACTGTTGGCATATCTATATTTTTAAATAATTCATATGCATTTATTTCTTTTAGTTTTTCTGTCATTTTGTCTTTTAAATTTGATATTATATATGCAAAAAATCCATTTTTTTCTCTCTTACTATTTTTAGCTTCTTCTTTTTGATTTTCTTCATTTATATCTTCAAAAAGATTAATTTGTTTTTCTTGCTTTTGCTTTATATATTTATTTATATCTAATTCTAATATATTTTCTGACAAATCTTCTATTTTTAGTTTATTGTCTGTAGGGTTTAATATGTATCCTGCAATTTTTGCATCAAATTCTAGTCCTTGTAATTTTATTCCTATTTGTCTTAATAATATACATATTTGGCTTAAATGTATACTTACTTTTTTTATTTCTTCATCTTCTAAAACTTCCTTAAATTTAAGTATGTCTTTTTCTGTTTCTAATTCATATACATATGCTTTATTAGATTTTTTTTCATATATACTTATTGATATAATCTTTTCTTTTATAATTTTTTCTGGATTTTCGTCTTTTTCTGACTCTATATAAAATATTAATTCCTTATCTTGTTTTATTTCTTTTAAAATTTCTTCTATATTAGCCAATTTTAATTCTATAATATTTACAAAATCTGTAACTTTTGTTTTTTCTTTTCCTTCTAGCTTTTCATGAGTACTTTTAGTATTTTCAGTATCTTCAGTATCTAGTTTAAACCTTTCTATATATCTTTTAAAATTAAGGTTTTTAAATATTTCAAGTACTTTTTTATTATCCCAAGGCTCTACTTTAAACTCTTCTAATGTGTTTTCTATTGGTACTTCTAAGTTAATTGTTCCTAAAAATTTAGACATTTCTGCTAAATCTTTATTTTCTAATATTTTTTCTCTTTGTTTTCCCTTTAAATTATCTTCATTTTTTTCTATTTTATTATATAAATTTTCTATACTACCATACTCTTTTATTAAATTCAGTGCTGTTTTTTCACCAATACCTGGTACACCTGGAATATTATCTGATGTATCTCCTTGAAGACCTTTTACCTCTATTAACTGCTTTGGCTCAATTCCATACTCTTCTTCTATTTTTTTTCTATCATATTCTTGCACTTCAGTTTTTCCTGCTTTAGTTCTTGGCAAAATTATTGTCACTTTATCTGTTGCAAGCTGAAATGTATCCCTATCCCCAGATAAAATCACAACATCTAACCCCTGTTTTTCTCCATATCTTGACAAAGTACCAAGCACATCATCTGCTTCATACCCCTCTTTTTCTATAATATCAATATTCATTGCCCTCAAAATTTCTTTTATCATAGGCATCTGCATTCTAAGCTCTTCAGGCATCCCCTTCCTATTTGCCTTATACCCTTCATACAACTTATGCCTAGCTGTAGGTGCCTTTAAATCAAACGCTACCGCAATATAATCAGGTTTTACCTCATCAAGTAACTTAAAAAGAATAGCCAAAAAACCATACACTGCATTTGTATACTTCCCATCTTTTGTCATTAACATTTTACTCCCCATAATACCATAAAATGCTCTATTTGCTATACTATTTCCATCAATTAAAGCTAACTTACTCATACTCTTTCCTTTCGTGAACTTTAGGGACATTCCTTAAAGTTCAATTTTAAATTAATTATTATTTTTGAACTTTAGGGACGTTCCTTAAAGTTCAAATTTAAATTAACTATCTTTTTGAACTTTAAGGAACGTCCCTAAAGTTCATCTTTCTCAATTTTCTTTCTATATCTATCTTCTTCAGAAAAAATACATCCACAATATTTTTGCATATAAAGTCCTAGCTCTCTTGCTTTTGCTTGTCCTTCCCTAAATCCTACTCTAAAATCTCTATATAAAAACTTTAAGTCATATTTTTTGGCTAATTTTTCTGCCACCTCACATATCCCTTCATGGTTTTGGTATGGGCTTACTAATAGTGTTGTGGTTATTGCATCATATCCATTTTCTTTTGCATATTGGGCGGTTTTTTCTAGTCTTACTGGGTAACAATATTCTTTACACCTATTTTGTAAGTTATTTATTACATTTTTGCAGAATTTGTCTAATCCATATTCTTCTTCAAATATTGCTTGTACATTTATTAGTTTTGTATATTCTTTTAAACAGTCTCTTCTTGCTTTATATTCCATATATGGGTGTATATTTGGATTATACCAATATACAGTTGGCTCTATGTTTTCTTTTCTTAAACTTTCTATACAATATACACTACATGGTGCACAACATGTATGCATTAGTAATTTCATATTTTCCTCCTTTATTAAATATTTCTTTATTCATATATATCAAAAATCGATATTTCACCTATTTTTTCCATATTTTCTCTTACATAATTTATAATTTCCATTGGTGTTTGCCAATTTAAACTGTAATTTCTGTTTCGTACTAAAAATACTGTTTTTTCTTGTTTTTGCAAAGTTTTTATTTCTTCAATTTTTCTTGAAGTTCCGTCTTTTCCAAGGTTTCCTTTATTAAATAAATCATAGTCTTTTATATAAATATCTAATGGTATATTATAAATACAAGCTTCTGAGTCTAATATATATACGGTTTTCCCCTGCTCTTTATTTTGAATTATAAACTCATCTATTTCGTTTATTTTTTGCAGTAATTCTTCCCCAATTATTATCCCTTTATAATGTTTTATGTTATGTGCTTTATTTTCGTCTAGGAAGTATAAACAATAATTATTCACCGCAAAATATAATGTAATTAAAATTAACACCATATACAAAAAATTAGTTATAAACTCACATATCTGATATTTTTGTTTTATTTTACACTTTTTATATATAATTTTAAATAATTCTACTAGTAAATATGTTTCTAATATAAATACAACATATCCTCCTGCAATAAAATGAACTACATCTGAAATTGGGAATATAAGTACAAGTGGTATTAAAGAATACATAAATAATACTAGTAATTTATAAAATTTGATATTTACTTTTTTTCTTAAGAATTTTATTATTAAAAATATAAATGTAAATGCTAAAACTATTGGCAAGATAAAAGAAAGTATTTTTATATGTAAATTTTCGTTTTTTAATAATGTTACATATTCTATTTTATTTGCAAATGATGATATTCCGAAAAACTGCATAGCTTAAGAAATCTTGCAATAAATTATTGTATAGTAAATATATTAAAAATATTAAACACGGTAAAAAGGCTCCAAGTATTCTAAACCCAATGATTTTAAATAATACTTTTATGTCTTTTTTATTTTGGCACAATAAAATTGTATAAAATATTCCTATAAAAATTGCAATTGCTCCAATACTTTGCTTTGTAAGTACTATAAGTCCTAATAATACACCTATTAGGAAGTTTTTTCTTAAATCAGCACCCATCAATTGTATTTGCGAATTTTCATTTAAATTAGATATAAAACTTAATTCCATATTTAATGCGATTAATAATAAGAATATAGAAAAAAAGTTATAATCTATTCTAAAATTATCTATGTAAATATAAAAGAAAATTAGTACACTAAAAATTGCAATCCCTTTATATATTTTATTTTTGCCAAATAGTTTTTCAAATATTTTAAATGTTAAATAAAATATTAAAGTAAAAAGTACTGCACATACTAGCCTCATAACAATTAATTCATTTCCAAATATTTTCAAAAAAACCGCACTTACCATACTTGCAAATGGTGTTACTATAATATTAAAATCTTTATATGGGAAAAGCCCATCTAATATATTTCTTGCAAAATTATAGTTCCACAGTTCATCTAAATCATCTAGTGGTTTTATATTTACAAATGAAAATATTGCTATTAGTAAAAATATTATAAATATTAAGTCTTTTTTTAATATTTTTTTCATAATCTTTATTATTCTCCATTATATTCATATCCTAAATGTTTGTAAGCTGGCATAAGCACTTTTCTTCCTCTTAATGTTCTTGCAATAAAACCTATTTGTATTAAATATGGTTCATATACATCTTCTATTGTATCTACTTCTTCTCCTACTGTTGCAGCTAATGCCTCTATTCCTACAGGTCTTCCCATATATTGCACAATCATAGTTTCTAAAAGTTTTCTGTCTATTTCGTCTAATCCTAATTCATCTATTTCTAATTTATTTAATGCAATTTTTGTAATTTTTAGTGTTATATTTCCATCACCAAGAACTGCTGCATAATCTCTTACTCTTTTTAGTAATCTATTTGCAATTCTTGGAGTTCCTCTTGACCTTCTTGCAATTTCCATTGCCGCTTCTTCTTCTATTTTTACATCTAAAATTCCTGCTGACCTTTTTACTATTTTAATTAAATCTTCTACTGTATATAATTCTAACCTATGTACTATACCAAAACGGTCTCTTAATGGTGTTGTAAGTGACCCAGCTTTTGTTGTTGCACCAATTAAAGTAAATTTTGGTAAGTCTAGCCTAATAGATCTTGCACTTGGTCCTTTTCCTATAATTATATCTAGTGTATAATCTTCTAATGCTGGATATAATATCTCTTCTACACTTTTACTTAACCTATGTATTTCATCAATAAATAAAACATCAAATTCTGATAGATTTGTAAGTAGTGCTGCTAAATCTCCTGGCTTTTCTATTGCTGGTCCTGATGTTATTTTTATGTTAGAATTCATTTCATTTGATATAATATTAGAAAGTGTTGTTTTTCCAAGTCCAGGTGGTCCATATAGTAAAACATGGTCTAAAGGCTCTCCTCTTTTTTTAGCTGCTTCTATATATATTTTCATATTTTCTTTTATTTTGTCTTGACCTATATACTCATCTAATGTTTTTGGTCTTAATGAATTTTCAAGTCTTTCTTCTTTACTATCTTCTAATTCTGGATTAATTATTCTTTCATCATCCATATTGTCTCTCCTCTTTTTTTGTAATACTAATTTTTTATATTAATTATAATTTCAATTTTTGCAATTATTTAATAAATATACTACTAATTTAATAAATTATTTATTGTAACAGATTTAGATATTTCAAGCTCTGTTTCCATTTGGTTAAAATATTTTTCTAAAAGCTTTTTTGTTTCATCATCTATATTTACTAATTCTTCTCCATTTTCAATATTGTACCATTTCTCATCAAAATAATATCTGCTTGTAACCATTCTTTTATTATTTAATGAGATAAAATCTTTTCTTGCAAACATATTTGTTCCCAAAGAAAATCCCGGATCTAAATTAAACAAATAACAAATGGTTGGCTTTATATCTAATTTACTTACTGGCTTTTCTATTTTTAATTTTTCTATTCCTGGCAATTTCATTCCTGCTGCAACTCTTATATAATTCAGTTTTATTTCAGCATCATTTAAGTTTTGGTCAAGTTTTGCAAAAAAATCTAACATTTCTTCATTATACATTTCTAAACCATTATGGTCACCATAAATTAAAATTACAGTGTCATCATATAAATTATTTTTCTTAAGTTCATCTATAAATATCCCAAATGCATAGTCAGCATAGTTAACAGACCTTAAATAATTACCAAAAAAAGTCCCTTCATATTCTCCAATATTTATATTTACTTTTGTTTCATCTTGCAGACCATCTAATGTAAAACCTGTATGAGATGATGCTGACACTATATATGACATAAATGGCTCTTCATAATTTTTTAGCTTTTCTACTGATTGTTTGTATAGTAATTCATCTGATAAATACCCCATAATATTTTCTGATGTATCTTCAAAAGAATCTTTAAATTCTATTTTATCTACACTAAAATTTTTATACACATTTTCTCTATTCCAAAAAAAGCCAAAATTACCATGAATATATGAAGTAGTATAATTTGCTTGCTTAAAACTTGTGAAAATATCGTCATATGTGTTACTATTATATTTACTATATGACATTCCATTTTCCATTGGGTATAAAGATGTTATACTAGAAAATTCTGAATCAGCTGTTGAAGAATAACTTTGCATATACATATTTAAAAACCTTACATTTTCATTTAAGAATTTATTCAAATTTGGTGTTATTTCTGTACCATTTATTTTTTTATTTATAACAAAGTCTTGAATAGATTCAAGTTGTAATATTATTAGATTTTTTCCTTCACACATTTTTTCGAAATTATAAATTGGCTCTTCATATTGCTCATATTCTTTTTTTAAATTCAAATAATCTCCCATCATTTCATCTTTTGTTTCATATTTTGCCTGCTTTTTCATATCAAATGAATTTAAAACATCTGCTATATGAAAACCAAATATGCTTCCTCTTTTAATTTGTATATCTTTATCATATGGATTTTCTGATATATAATTAATGTATTCTTTTCCAATAGTACTAAACATATAAATTCCTATTAAAAATACACATATTTTACTAATCATTATAAGTTTACTACTTTTTTTGCTTTCTTGAATTTTTATTTTTTTTGCCCATATTAAACCAAAAATTATAATTATATCTATAAAATATAATAAATGACTAATATTTAATAATACAGGTATTGTTGATAATATCTCTTCTCCATATTGCAAATTTGTAATTTGCAGTACTGATAGCACATTATTTGAGTAAGTATAGTATATATCATCTCCAAATAAAATTATACTAATTAATACATCTAAAACAATTACTGTAATTGTTCTTGGTTTTGATGGTAATATACATACAATAGACATTAAAACAAATACAAATGTAATAGTTCCTAAAATTGTTGATTCATTTATTTCCTCTCTTATCATTATAGTATTTTTATAAAATAATAGTGCTTTTAGTACTATTAATGCAAAAATTAATATTGTAAATCCTATAGAATTAAAAAATTTGTTACCAAGCTCTTTTATTTTGCTTAGTATTTGTTTTCTTTTTGTTAAAGCTATTATCTTTTTTTTATCTTGGTTTTCCTTTTTTTCTTCTTCATCTAATATTTTTTCTTCTTCACAAGCAATTATTTCTTTTTTTTGTATTTTTTCTTCTGTCAGATTTCTTTTTGCTTTTTTATTTTTCACTTTTCACCTCTAATATACTGCATTTATTATTTATAAATTATCTATATAATTTTCTATAATATTTAACATTTTTTTATTATTTAATTTGTATTCATTTGGCACAAAATCTTTTAATTTATCTATTGCTTGGCCTAAATTGCTTACATCTTGAATTCCTATAATATAACCTTTTTTGTCAAATAATTCTACTATTTCTTCTTGATGATTATTAACATGCTCTAAATATTCGTGTTTTCTTGATACTGCTATTACTTTTTTTCCAAGTTTTATAGATGTAATTATTGAGCCTACTCCTCCATGAGTTATAATATAATTTGCTTCTTTTTGATAGTTTTCTAATTTTTCTTTTGAAATTAAATCAAATATTTCCATATTATTAGATTTATATTTTGTGTACCCTGCTTGCACTATTACTTTTTCGTCTATTTTTTTTAAATTTATTAATCTATCTATTTCTTCTAATAATCTATGAAAACTATTATTTTGTGTTCCAAGCATTACTAATACCATTAATATATCGAACCTCCATATACTGCTTTTGGATATAATTTGAGCATTTCTTCCCATTGTACAATAAATAAGTCTGCAATATGATACAAAATTTTACCTGTCTGGGTTTTTCTGTTTGTGTTTGCAAATGTTTCTATATATATTATTTTACTACCAAATAACTTTCCTAGTATACACATAGGACCTGCTGTATGTGTTCCTGTTGTAACTATTACTTTAGGTCTAATTTTTATATATAAATAGACTGTTTTTATACATAAAAATAGATATTTAAAAATATATGAAATAATTTTAGCTCTTGTACCATATGGCAAAAAAAACAATCTATCTCCATATTTATTTTTTAAGCTTTCATTTGATTTGTCTTTTTCTGTTACTATAGTATAATCATATTTTTTAAAAAGTACTTTAAGTTGCATAAGCTCATCTAAATGCCCTCCTGTACTTGAAATAAACATTACTTTTTTCTTCATTTTTTAGCCTTTCTTTTTTTTCATATTATACCTTTTTTTTGCTTTTCTGTCTAGGTAATTTAGGAAATTTAAAAAACTGAAATTGGGAAATTTAAAAAACTGAAATAAAATATAAATTTTATCTCAGTTTTAATATTTAAAATTTTTATTGTTAATTAACATATGCTCCAATTGCAAAGAACACAACTAACATTGCAAAAATTAGTATTATAATTTCTATAACTAGTGCAATAATTCCAATAATCATTCCTGCTGTTCCTATTCCTTTGCTTCCTTTTTTACGTCCAACAGCACCAAAAATTATTGCAAGAATAGAACATACTAAAGATAAAAACGAATTTAAAAACATACATACTAATGCTGCAATACTTAAGATTAATGATGTTATACTAAGGCCATTTTGTTCTTGATTTACTGCATCATTTGTGTTTTCATTGTTGTTTAATTCTTTTGTATTTATAACTTCTGCTTCTTTTACTTCGTTTTCATCTTGTACTAATTTTGCTCCACATTCTGGACAAAATTTATTGCTTTCATCTATTTCTTTTTTGCAAACAGGACAAATCATATCTACATACCCCTTTCCTTTTTATTTATCTAATATTATAATATAATTTTCGAGCTTTTTTGTCAATATTCTCACATAATAAGTTTTTGGTTATTTTTGTATTTATTAATATGTGAACTTTAGGGACGTTCCTTAAAGTTCAAAAATTAAACTTTTTATAAAAAAGCATTTTATTTTTTTCTAAAACATATTATAATAAGAAAAATAATTTTATTGGGAGGTTATCATGGATTTTAAAAAAATTGATATTAATAATTTTGACTTTAATCCTTTTACTAAAATTGGAAAAACTTGGATGCTTGTTACTTCTGGTGATAGCAAAAATTCTAATACTATGACAGCATCTTGGGGAGGCTTTGGAGTTCTTTGGGGCAAAAATGTAGCTTTTACTTTTATTAGACCTCAAAGATATACTAAAAAATTTATAGATTCAAACGAGTCTTTTTCTCTTTCTTTTTTTGATGATTCTTATAAAAATACTTTAAGTTATTTAGGTACTGTTTCTGGAAAAGATGAAGATAAAATCCAAAAATCAGGTTTAAATATTTGCTATATTGATGATGTTCCTACTTTTAAAGAAGCAAACTTGGTCATTATTTGTAAAAAATTATATGCTCAAGATTTTAAACCAGATTGCTTTATCAAAAATTCGTTAGATGAGAAGTGGTATGAAAACAAAGATTACCATACTATGTATATTAGTGAAATTACAGATATGTATATTAAATAGAATATTTTCTAAGATTTAATTGATTGATGATGTCTTTTATCTTACTTGTTTCAATTCTTAAGACAAGTAAGATAAAAGACATCATCAATCAATTAAATTTTAAAAAGAATTTTAAAAAATATCAATATATAACCTCAATTTCTTGCTAATTTGCACAAAATATTATATAATGTTTGATATAAATTTATAAAGGAGAAAAAATATGGAAAATGTAAAAATTGGATGTGTATATCGTCACTTTAAAGGAAATTATTATTTTGTAGAAAACATTGCATATGATTCGGAATCCCAAGAAAGAATGGTAGTTTACAAACCTTTATATCCAAGAGAAGATAATAAATTAATTTGGGTAAGACCAGAAAAAATGTTTCTTGAAAACGTTCCTGTTTCGAGAAAAGATAATATAACAGGTCAAAGTATAAGATTTCAATTAGTCGATTCTATAGAAAATGACTATACAAAACAATAATTTTATAAGGAGAAAATTATGATAGATATTAAATTTTTAAGAGAAAACCCTGATTTAGTTAAAGAAAATATAAAGAAAAAATTTCAAGATAATAAATTAGTTTTAGTTGATGAAATTATTTCTTTAGATAAAAAAAATAGAGAATTAAAATTAAATGGAGACAATTTAAGGTCTGAAAGAAAAAGCTTAAGTGCTGAAATTGGTATGCTTATGAGAAATGGCAAAAAAGAAGATGCCGAAAATATAAAAAGTAAAGTAGAAGAAATAAATAAAAAATTAGAAGAAAATGAAAAATTAGAAAAGCAATATAATGAAGAAATAAAAATTAGAATGATGAAAATTCCAAATATAATGCACCCATCTGTTCCAATTGGTAAAGATGATTCTGAAAATGTAGAAATAGAAAAATTTGGAGAGCCTATCACTCCAAACTATGAAATACCTTTTCATGGTGAAATATTAGAAAATTTAGGTGGTTTAGATTTAGATAGTGCAAGACGTGTTGCTGGACAAGGTTTTTATTATTTATTAGGTAATGTTGCAAGACTTCATTCTGCAATTTTAACATATGCAAGAGATTTTATGATAAACAAAGGATTTACATACTGTATTCCACCATATATGATACGTTCTGATGTCGTTACAGGTGTTATGAGTTTTGAAGAAATGGATGCCATGATGTACAAAATTGAAGGCGAAGATTTATACTTAATTGGTACAAGCGAACACTCTATGATTGGTAAATTTAAAGATCAAATATTAAAAAAAGAAGAAATGCCTTTCACAATGACAAGTTATTCTCCATGTTTTAGAAAAGAAAAAGGTGCACATGGGCTAGAAGAACGTGGTGTTTACCGTATACATCAATTTGAAAAACAAGAAATGATTGTTGTTTGTGAGCCAGAAGATAGCTGGAATTGGTATGATAAAATGTGGCAATTTACTGTTGAATTTTTTAGAAGTATGAACATTCCTGTAAGAACTTTAGAATGCTGTAGTGGTGATTTAGCCGATTTAAAAGCAAAATCTTGTGATGTTGAAGCATGGTCTCCAAGACAACAAAAGTATTTTGAAGTTGGTAGTTGCTCTAATTTAACAGATGCACAAGCTAGACGTTTAGGTATTAGAATAAAAGGCGAAAACGGTAATTATTTTGCACATACTTTAAATAATACAGTAGTTGCCCCACCTCGTATGCTTATTTCTATATTAGAAAACAATTACCAAAAAGATGGAAGCGTAATTATCCCTGAGGTTTTAAGACCATATATGGGTGGTTTAGAAAAATTAGAGCCTAAAAAGTAACTTTACAACCTAAAAAAATCTAAAATAAAAAAATAAATTTATAATATAAAAAAATTTTATAACCTAAAAATATAAATTTGGAGGAAAAATGAATATAAAAAATGCAAAATTTGAAATATCAGCAGTTAACCCTAAGCAATACCCTAAAAACAATCTACCAGAAATAGTATTAGTTGGGAAATCAAATGTTGGAAAATCAAGTTTTATTAATACAATGCTCAATAGAAAAAAACTAGCAAGAACAAGCAGTGAGCCAGGAAAAACTAGACAAATTAACTTTTATAATATAGATAATATCTTTTATTTTGTTGATCTCCCTGGCTATGGCTATAGTAAAATGTCTAAAGCTGAACAATTAAAAGTTGGAAATTTTATAGAAGAATATCTTTTTAATAGAAAAGAAATCTCACTGGTTATTTTTCTAATTGACATTAGACATAACCCTACAGAAAACGATAAATTAATGTATAACTATATAATAAAGTCTGGCTTACCTTGTATTATCCTAGCAAATAAAGCTGACAAAATTGCAATAACTAAAGTAGATGAAACTACAAAAAAATTACAAAAACAACTTAATCCTATTAGGGATATTGAAACTCTTCCATTTTCTTCTGAAAGAAGGATTTATGAAAAACAAATTTGGGATATTTTAGAAAAGTATATAAATGAAATTTAGTTTTTTATACTAAAACACTTAAACATTAACATATTAAAAAACACTTAAACATTAAATATTAAAACACTAAAAAGGAATATTTAAACTAATTAAATAGTTAAAATATTCCTTTATTATATCTATTTTATCAATAAAAAGCGTTATATTTTATAATTTATTAACTTTATATTTTATAATTTATTAACTTTATATTTTATAATTTATTAATTTTATATTATATCAGACATTCCTAAACATCTATTTTTTATAATAAACTACCATCTATCAATTACAACCAATTACAACATTTTTTAGGCTCATAACAACAAAATTATTCTTGTTATTCCATATAATCCCCGCCAATATAGTATATAAAATATCTATACACTATAATACATTTTATTCTAATACCCTATAAAATGTTACTTATAAATTATATATAAACAATACTTTTCAATTTTCTTTCCTACATATATAAAACATAAAGCAACCCTAAAATTTAATTTAATCTAAAATATTAAGAAAAATTACTCATTCTTCGTTTCATTTTTAGTTATTATCTTCAAAGCCTTCTCTCTTGGAAGAACAATTACATGTCCACAACCTTTACACTTCATTTTAAAATCAACACCTATCCTTGTCAATTCCCATAACTTACTTCCACAAGGATGTACCTTTTTTGTTCTCACAATATCTCCTATATCAAAATTCATAATAATCACTATCCAATCCTTTTCTATCTTTAGGTGAACTTTAGGGACATTCCTTAAAGTTCACCTAATATTTCATGAACTTTAAGGAACGTCCCTAAAGTTCATTAAAGTTCATTGCAACTTCAAATCTTTTTTCAATCCTGTCTTTTCCTAGTATTTCCATTATTTCATACATGTCTGGTGTATTTGTTCTTGCTGTTAAAGCTACCCTTAAAACTGTACTTACATCTCCAACATGAGCCTTATATTTGTCTTTGTTTTCTTTATATAGTTTTACTTCTCTTGCATATCCTAAGCTTTCTGCTAGATCTTTAATTTTTTCAAACCAAGATTCTTTATCATCATTTTCATCATAATATTTTTCTATATATAATTTTAATATTTTTTCTATTTCTGATTTTTCATTTATTACTTGGTAATCATATATTTTTTTATTTTCCTCTTGAGCTTTTTTTATTATATCATAAAATTTGTCATCATACATATATATTATATTTTCTTTTACATCTGACCATTTTGCTATATCTTTTCTTGGTTTTTTGTTTCCTCTTTCTATTCCAAATATTTTTAAAGCATATTCTTCATCTTCTAGCATTTTATCTAATTCTTCGTCATAGTTTTGTGCCCATTTTTTTGCTTCATCATATACTTGTTTTGCAGTAAAGCTTGATATTACAGTTTTTCCTACATCTAATAGTTTTACTATATCAAATAGTGCTCCACTTACACTTAGCTTGTTTATTTGCAAGTCAAATTCATCTATTGATTTTTCTTTATTTGCTCTTCTCCAGTTTTCAAAGTTTGAATTTGCTATATTTAATAAATATTCATTTACTGCTTCTTTTGGTATACCCATTTCTACATAATATGATACTGCAGCTTCTGGATCTTTTCTTTTACTTAATTTTCTTTTATTTCCATTGTCATTTTTCATTATAGGTGCTATATGTGCATATTTTGGTGCTTTAAAACCTAGTTCTTTAAATAATTGCAAATGTAATGGAACTGATGAAAGCCATTCATCACCACGTATTACATGTGTTGTTCTCATTAAATGATCATCTACTGCATGTGCAAAGTGGTATGTTGGCAAGCCATCTGCTTTTATTATTACAATATCTTGATCATTTTCTGGAAAATCTACATTTCCTTTTATTAAATCATGATGTTTTATTTTTCTATCTTCACGCCCTGGTGATTTAAAACGAACTATATATTTTTCTCCATTTTTAATTTTGGCAATTGCTTCTTCTACTGTTATATTTCTGCATTTTGCCCATACCCCATAATAACCTGGTCTTATTTTTGCAGATTCTTGCTTATTTCTTATTTCTTCTATTTCTTCAGCTGAGCAAAAACAAGGATATGCTTTTCCTTGCTCAATTAAGTATTTAGCATAACTTTGATATATCTCTTTTCTTAATGATTGCTTATATGGTCCGTAATCCCCTTTACTTTCAGTTTCATTTATCATTCCTTCATCTGCATCTAGTCCAAATTTTCCCATAGAATTTATTATCTCTAATGTTCCATTTTCTATTTGCCTTTTTTGATCTGTATCTTCTATTCTAATAAAAAAGACTCCATCTGTTTGTTTCGCAAGTTTTTTTGCAATTAACCCTTGATACAAACCTCCTATATGTACAAAACCTGTTGGACTTGGAGCTATTCTTGTTACTATTGCTCCTTCTTTTAAGTTTCTTTCTGGATATTTATCTTCATAATAACTTATTTCTTTTGCATCTGGAAATATTACATTTGCTAAATCCTTGTAATCCATTTTATTCTCTCCTATCTTTCTTTTTATATTCTTATGCTTTGCTTATTTTATCACATTTATTTGGAATAGTAAAGATTTTAGAAAACTAATTTTTGAACTTTAGGGACGTTCCTTAAAGTTCACGAAAAATATTTTTAATTATACTTAGATTAATTAATTTGACTACTCTACAATCATAGAAAAATGTTCTGAAATAATAACTTTCTTTTCAGTATCCAAAAATGAACTTTAAGGAACATCCCTAAAGTTCAGCCAAAGTATTCTAAAATAATAATCCTCTTTTCACTATTCAAAAAATGAACTTTAAGGAACATCCCTAAAGTTCATTTTTCTTATACTTCCATAATAATTGGGATTATCATTGGATTTCTTTTTGTTTTCATAAATATATAGTCTTTTAAGTTTTCTCTAACAGTTGATTTTATAGTTGACCAGTCTCTTATTCCTCGTTCTTCGCATTTTCTTATTTCGTGTCTTACTACTGATTTTACATCGTCCATTAGATTTTCAGATTCTCTTACATATACAAATCCTCTTGAGATTACATCTGGTCCTGCTACTACTTCTCCTGTGTTTGAGTCCATTGTTAGTACTATGACAATTAGTCCGTCTTGTGATAAGTGTTGTCTATCTCGTAAAACTACATTTCCTACATCTCCAACTCCTAATCCATCTACTAAAACTCTTCCACTTTGTACTACTCCTGTGAATTTTGCTTCGTCTTCGTCTATTTCTAGTATTCTTCCATTTGACATTAGTATTATATTTTTATTCTCTATTCCCATTTCTCTTGCTGTTTCACTATGTGCCATTAGTTGTCTATATTCTCCATGGACTGGTATAAAGAATTTTGGTTTTGCTAAGGCTATTATTAGTTTTTGTTCTTCTTGGCAGGCATGGCCTGATACATGAACATCTGCTAAAGCACTATATACTACTTCTGCTCCTATTTGCATTAAGTCATCTATAACTTTTGATACAAATTTTTCGTTTCCTGGTATAGGGTTTGCTGATATAATTACTAAGTCATTTGGTGTTATTTTTACTTTTCTATGATCACCTGCTGCCATTCTAGTTAGTGCTGACATTGGCTCTCCTTGACTTCCTGTTGTAATTATTACTAGTTGCTCGTCATTGTATGTTCCTATCATATCTATATCTATAAATAGGTCTTCTGGGCAGTCTATATATCCTAGCTGTCTTGCTGTTGTTATCATATTTATCATACTTCTACCACATACTGCAATTTTACGTCCGTATTTTACTGCTGAATTTACTATTTGTTGTACTCTATGAACATTTGATGCGAATGTTGCAACTACAATTCTTTTTGTACAGTGTATAAATAGTTTGTCGAAAACTTCTCCTACCGAACTTTCTGACATTGTGAATCCTTTTCTTTCACTGTTTGTACTATCTGACATAAGTGCTAAGATTCCTTGGTTTCCAAGTTCTGCTATTCTACCTAAGTCCATTATTTTTCCATCTATTGGTGTATAGTCAACTTTAAAGTCACCTGTATGAAGCACTGTTCCTACTGGTGTTGTTATTGCAAGCATTACAGAGTCTGGTATACTGTGTGTACTTCTTATGAATTCTACTTTAAAGTATTTCCCAAATGTTAATACTTGACCTTGTAATACTTCGTGAATTTCTGTACTTCTTAATAGTTTATGTTCTTCTAATTTATTTTTTATTAGTCCTACTGCAAGTCTTGGTGCATATATTGGTACATTTATTTGTTTTAAAAAATATGGTACACTTCCTATGTGGTCTTCGTGTCCATGAGTTATTATCATTGCTTTTATTTTTTCTCTATTTTTTTCTAGATATGTTACATCTGGTATTACTAAGTCGATTCCAAGCATATCATCTTCTGGAAAAGACAATCCACAATCTACTACTATTATTTCGTCATCATATTCAAATACTGTTATATTTTTTCCTACTTCGTGAAGTCCTCCAAGTGGAATTATTTTCAATTTTGATTTTTTGAATATGCTATTTTCTCCTTTTGCATAACTTTCTGTTTTAAAGTTTTCTTCATTTACTTTTCTTGTATTTTTTCTTGGCATACGTTTTGTTTGTTTTATAGGTTTTTCTTGTAATTCTTGAGCTTCTTGGTTTTCTTGAGTTTTGTATTTTGTATTTTGCTTATTTCTTGTAGTATTTTTTCTTGCTTTTATCATTTTTTCTGATTTAACATTTTCGTTATTGCTATTTTTATTTTCGCTTTTTATATTGCTATTTTCTTGTTTTTGTCTTTTTGAATAATTTTTTTCTTGCGTTTTTCTTCTTTGCCCTCCTTCTTTTTTTTGTGATTTCTTAGTATTGTTTTTTACTAATACAATGTTTTCTTGTTTGTTTTCTAAATTTTCTTGCGTCATTTTTTCCACCTTTCTTTATTTTTTATTTGTTTTAATTTCATCTTAACCAAAAAATTAGTTTATATGAATAATAAACTAATTGATAATTAATTGCTTTATTTTATTTGAATTATTAACTTTTTTTATAAACATGCACAAAAAATATTTATAAAATTATAAATTTAGTTATTTTTTATATTTTATTTTTACTATGTATCCGTTTCTTACTAGTTTGTTTTTTTATATTTCTGCTTTTGTATATAAATCTCATTATTATTATTTCTCGTATCTCTTACTTTTATTCTTGCTAATCTCACTTTTTTATTTTAATTCAAATTTTAATAAACTTTTTAATATCAATATTTATATTATTTTTTATCTCATCTCATTTTTTGGTTTTTAATAAAATCTCATTTCTTGCCTTTTGGCAAACTAATGTATATATTATACTATATTTTTGCTATATTGTCAACTATTGAAAATTCAAAATAGTTGACATAAGGTGGAATATAGATTATAAATTATGAGCTTGAGGTGAACTTTGTGGATGCTCCTTAAAGCTTATCTAAATTCACCTAAAACTCATAGTAAGATTTTTTCATATTAGTACTTCGTTCGTTTCCTACCAGATTAATACTAATATTTAATATATTTTTACCTACACAAGGAAGGAATAAATCTCTTTATCTTGACAAGCTCCTTAGAATTTTGCTTATTCTAGTGTACTAACAGTGGTCAGAGCTACTTTAAGAATAAAGTGGCACGGAAACCATAATAGCTACCGGCACCAGCGGCATTACGGTCCCAGCGTTCACCCGCAGGACCGGCACTGTAGCAAGTGCCACCACGAAGCACAACTGGCTCAGATGTTCCAGGGTTTAACTCTGTAGTAAA
>CAKNNA010000034.1 GCA_930989765.1 uncultured Clostridium sp.
CTCTTATTGAGCTGGATTTTTTGTTTCTTGGTTTCCTATTTCAGGACATCCTCTTCAGAATTTTTAATCCTCATTGACAAACATTGACAACAGTTCGTTTTCATCAAAACTATATTTCTGATTACAAAAATGACAAGTAAGCTCTATTTTTTTATCCTCTTTCAAAATTTTCGTAAGCTCCTCTTTTCCTAATGCTTTTAATGCTTCTTTCATATGCTCTTTTGAACAATCACACTCATATTTTGGAAAAATATTTTCTTCTATTAGTTTTATATTATTATCACCTGTTACTTTCATTGCAATTTCTTCTAAACTTAAATTTTGTTCTAAAAGCCTTGAAATTGCTCCTGCTTTAAATATTGCTTGTTCTACTTTTGTAATATCTTCATCTGTTGCATCTGGCATTGCAGTAATTAAATATCCACCTGATGCTTTTATTCCATCTTTATTTACTAATACACCTAAAGCAATAGCTGTATTTCTTTGCTCTGATTTTGCAAAGTATTCAGTAAAATCTTCTGCTATTTCCCCTGACACTAATGGACTAATGCCTATATATGGCTCTTTTAATCCTAAATCTTTTATTACATTGATATATCCTTCATTTCCTAGTGCTCCTGACACATCTAGTTTACCCATGTCATTTAATGGTATATCTACATGTGGATTTTTAACATAACCTTTAAGTTTTGGAGTATTTTCTGCTGTAACTAACATCCCTCCTATAGGTCCTGATGAATTTATTTGAATTGTAAGTTTATTTTTTTTGTTTTTCATTTCTGATGCCATAATTGCGGAAATTGTAAGAAGTCTACCAAATGCTGTACTTACAACTGGACTTAAGTCATGAATTTTTACCGCTTCTTCAACTAAACTAGTTGTATTTGCACATACACAAGATATTTTGCCATTTATTGCTAAAAATTTTTTAATTTCGTCTTTCATTTTTTCCTACTTTCATATTAAATTATATTATTTATAAGTTGTCTAACTAATTATAATTTAAGTATTATTTAATCAACTTAGTTTGTCTGATTTCTAATAAATACATTTCAAATTAATATTATGAATTTTATATTTAATAAATTATGCTTGATTATATAAATACATATCTATTCCTACACTTTGTTCTTCGTCTAATAATTCTTTATCAAAATTATTTTTTTTGTATTCTTCTTCTATTGTTTTAGTTAATTCTCTTAATTCATTATACTTTTCTTGCAAGTCTAAACTAATAGTAACTAATTTACTAATATCCATATATGCAGTTTTTAAAATTTTTAATAAATATTTATTATTGTAATTTTCCAATTCTGAATAGTTTTCATTTATGTATTTATATCTTTTTATTACTAGTTCTATATAATCTATTATTGTTTTTTCTGATATCACATTTACAATACTATTTTTTCTTTTAACATAGTTATATAAAGGCTTTCCAGTTACAGCTACTTTATTACAATTTTCTAAAATATAAAATGTAGTTCCAATATCTTCATATGTTTTTCCAACTGGATATTTGATATTATTAAATAAAGATTTTTTATACAATTTATTCCAAGCATAACTTTGAATAGTTTCGTCTAACAAAATTTCCTTTAAAATATCTACTTTATTATAAATTTTTATACCGTCATCTATATTATTAATTTTTTGTTTTCCTTCTATAACATTATAAAAATTACAGATACTAACATCTGCATTATGCAAATTTAAAAGATTAAACAAATATTCATACATATTATTTTCTAAATAATCATCACTATCTACAAAACCTATATATTCTCCTTTAGCTATACTAATTCCTACATTTCTTGCATCTGAAAGTCCACCATTTTCTTTATGCACAACTTGTATTCTATTATCTTTAGCAGCATACTTTTCGCATATTTTTCCACATTTATCTGGAGAGCCATCATCGATAAGTATTATTTGCAAATTAGAATATGTTTGATTTATAATACTTTCAATACATTTTTTTAAGTATCTTTCTACCTTAAAAATTGGTACTATAACAGATATTAATGGTTCGTTTAAATTGTGCATTTTTATTCCTCCTTCATTTTCATAATAAATAATCTGTATTTGCTAACTGTTTTATGATATATTTATTATTTTTAAATTCCAATTCATTAAGTGCTACATTATGTTGACAATATTCCTTCCTTTTTATATAAAATGAATCTTTTGTTATTTTTCTTAAAAAGGCTTCTATAGCAACTCCATGTGAGCATATAAGTATAGTTTTCCCATAATTTTCTTTAGCTATTTTAGTTATACATTTGTACATTCTTTCTGCAACTTCTTTTGTAGTTTCTTGCTCTGGAATTCCACATATTTCATTTGTCATATTTTGGTTTTGCTTTATTTCTGGTTGAACTTTATTTACATCTTCCCATTTCCAACCATCATATATTCCAAAATACATCTCGTCTAATTCTTCTAATTGGGTTATTTCTTTAGAATTTTTAGTTGCAAGTGGTGCTATTGTCTTTTTTGTACGCTCACTCATACTAGAATAGAATTTATCAAAATCTATATTATTTAAGTATTTTGCTAGACTTTCAACAGATTTTTCACCTTTGGGGGTTAATTCATAATCCTTTCTACCTGTCAATCTTTTTTCGATATTTCCAACAGTTTCTGCATGCCTCACAATGAATATTTTAGTACACATTTTAATAATCCCTCACATATTTAATTATCTGCATCTTCAAAAAAATCAATATATTTATAGTTTCTTTTAGGTAAAACTTGTGTTCCACCACCATTTTCAAGTGCTTTTAATATAACCCCTATTCTTTTAGGAATGCTTTCATTTTCATTTTTTATAAAACTTAATAAATATGGTTTATACTCATCTGGTGTTATTTGATATAAATCTGTTACTTCTGCAAGCATCCTATACCAATCAGAACATTTTTTTATAGTAGGCAATGTCATAACACTACCTTCTCTATTTCTAAAATATTTAAAAATTTTTAAATCTGCACATTTTGTTTGATTTGCAAGTATTGTTCCTTTTAAAGAATATATCTCATCTTCATAGTACATTCCTTCTACAAATTTTAAATTATTTTTAACTAGAAATTCAGTCCTCCAACATCTACTTGAAACTGAAAAAGTTAAATCACATATTAGTCTTGCCTTTTTTGTAGAATTCTCCTCTGTTGATATTCTAGATTTATTTCCTTGTCCTACATCTTCATATCCTAAATAAACAATATCTGGCTTTTCTGTTCCAATAACTTCATCTATTTTCTTTAGTGTTTCATTATCATATAATGTATCATCTCCATCTAAAAATATTAAATATTCACCTTTTGCATTATCTATTGCTATGTTTCTTGCACATCCTGCAGTTCCAGAATTTGCTTCTGTTTTAAATACTCTTATTTTATCATTTTTTAATTGATTAATTTTTTCTACTGTATTATCTGAAGAACAATCGTCTACTATTATTAATTCATAATCTGTAAATTTTTGATCTAATACACTTTCTATAGACCTATTTATATATTTTTCGATGTTGTAAGAACTTATAGCTACTGTAAATCTGTAACCTCTATTCATTTATTTTGTCCTCCTCACCATATTCATCAAGTACCTCTTTTATTTTCTTAAATTCATTCAATGCAAAAGTATTATCATAATCTTTGTACTGAATATTTAATAAATCCTTTATTTCATTTTCTAATTTAGAAATATCATTAATAAACTTTATATATCCTAATTTTTTTAGATATTCTCCTGTTGCTTCTATTTTATGATTATAATTTCCTAATGCTATACAAGGTGTACTTGTTATAGCAGAAAAAATCATCCCATGTAATCTGTCTGTAATTACCAATTGTGCTTTTCTATATTTATTAAACATATTTTCTAATTTTTGTTTTCTTTGACTTTCTTTTATTCCTTCTCCTATTGCTGTATCAGTATATTCCATATCAACAAAATATTTTTTAACAATCTCATTTATAGATTGTTTTTGTATCTCTGTTAATTTTGCCTCAATGTCTCCTCTTAATAAGAGTAAAGCTCCTTTTCTTTGCTGTTTTGGCTCTGTTTCATTTAGATATGTGACAATATCAGGAGTTTGTATAACAACATTATTATGAAATTCTTTTTTCATTATTTCATATGATATATGTTCTCTTGCTATAAGTATCAATTTTTTATGTTTTGCGTATATTTCTTTACTTTTTTTAAGTTCTTCTTGTCCTGTTTCTGTATTATTAAAATATATAGTTTGAGGAAATAATATAATTACATTATTTGGAAAAGTTTGAATAGCTTTTCTTCTTCCTTCTTCTATATATAAATATTCATCTCCAAAATTTCCACCACCATGTAGAAAAATAATATCTTCATCATTTATACATTTTTGTATTTTAGGTAGACATTTTTCTAAAGTTTCTTCTGAAATTTGATGATATTTATAGTCTTCAAAATTATCCTTTATAAATTGTTTTTCTGCTTCTGTTATTGCACTATCCCCTAAATTATTGTGATGCGGTACCCCTAATAATATTATTTTCTTCATAAAAGCCTCCATTAAGATTTTAATTTTAAAAAAACGCTATAATCTTTAATATTATACTATATTTTTGATAATTCGTCAAATTTTATTTTTTTATATTATAATCCTTTATTACAGCATTTATTTAAATTTTGTTACATATAAAATCATAGTTTTTTTACACAAAAAAAGACCTTTGATTTAAAGTAAAACCAAACTATTAGACATAAGGTTTAATAAGAAAGGTTTGTTTTATTTCAAAAGTCTTTTCTTATTTAATCTTGTTTTTGAAACATATCTTTCCCCACACCGCAAATTGGGCATACCCAAGTATCTGGTATATCTTCAAAAGCTGTTCCTGGTGCTATTCCGCTATCTGGATCTCCTTTTTCAGGGTCATATACATACCCACATGCCATACAAACGTACATTTTAATTCACCTCCTATAACATTATACAAACTATATATTTTTTAAAATTTTTCTTATACTATTTTTATACAAATTATAAATTTTATTCATGTATTTCAAACATATCTTTACCTTCTCCACAAACTGGACATACCCAATTTTCTGGTAATTCTGAAAATGGTGTTCCTGGCTTTATGCCAGCTTTTTCATTTCCAAATTTTGGGTTATATATATATTTACATTGTAAACATTCATATCTTTCTTTTCCAGTTCTTTTTGGCCAAAAGTTTTTGTATCCTGCTGCTATTGCAACTAATACAATTAATAAAAATGATAATGCTTTCCATATACCGCTATCAAATAATATCACTGCAAATATTCCAAATATTGCACTAATTCCATATAATATTAATACTGCTTGTTTTTGATTATATCCTTTTGCAACTAATTTATGATGCAAATGACCTTTGTCTGCTTTAAATACTGCTTTTATTGACTTTCCTTTTATTATTCTTCTTACAATAGCCATAAATGTATCAAAAATAGGTAGTCCTAGTACTATTAATGGAAGTACAATAACTGCTGCTGTATAAGTTTTTGCAGAGCCTAATATAGAAATTACTGACAAGGCAAAACCTAAAAAGTTTGAGCCAGTATCACCTAAAAATGTTTTAGCTGGTGTGAAATTATATGGTAAAAATCCAACTAATGCTCCAGCAAGTGCAGTTATTAAAACTATTGAAATCATTGATGATCCATTAAGTACAAATATTATAAGTAATGATACCGCAGAAATGACTGATATTCCGGATGATAATCCATCTAAACCATCTATTAAATTAATAGCATTTGTAACTATAATAATCCATATTAATGTTACAATTATTGAAGTTATTTCGTTTATTTCTGGGAAATTTAAAAATGGCAATGTAATTCCTTCTATTCTTATTCCTGAAATTACAACAATTATTGCACCTATTGTTTGACCTATAAGTTTTGTTATTGGTTTTATTGTTTTTATATCATCCACTATACAAAATGCTACAACAACTAATATACCTGCAAGAAAACCTAGAAGCTTTATCCAATTTTGCTCTGCATCAAATAAATTTATAGTATGTTCAACATTCATAACTATTAATAAATAAACGGAAGAAACTATAAAACCTAAAATAACAGCAGGTCCTCCAAATTTTGGCATAGCCTTTTTTCTCATTCTTCTTTTATCTTTTGGAATATCAACAGCACCAATCTTTTCGGCCAGTTTTATTGTATATGGTGTAGCAACAAAAGCTACTACAAATGCTAAAACAAAAGCGATTGCAATATCTCCCCACATAAATATTCCTCCATTTATTTCATATTTTCTTTTTCAATTTCTTCTATCATATTTAATCTTTCTTTATATCTTCCACCTTTAAATTCTTCTGCAATCCAGTTTCTTATTATACATATTGCTTTATTTGTAGTTAAATAATCAGCTCCTAGTGTTATTACATTTATATCATCATCAGATTTTGCAAATTTTGCTGAAACCTCATCACTTATTGATGCTGCTCTTATTCCTTTAAATTTATTTGCACAAACTACCATTCCATATCCTGATCTGCATACAAGTATTCCTTTATCTGCTTCTTTTTTTTGAATTGCTTGTGCTACTTTTTTTGCATAAATTGGATAGTCTGTTCTTTCTTCATTAAATGTACCATAATCTTTATATTCTATATTTTTTTCTTCTAAATATTTTTTTATTTCTTCTTTTAATTTATATCCTCCGTGGTCTGATCCTATTGCTATCATTTAAATCACTCCATTCTTTTTTTTCAATTCTAATTTATTTATATTAATTTTTCTTGTTTATTTATTTTTCTTGCTTTTTATTTTTATACAATATATCATAATTACCTCTACATTACAACAAAAAATTGTGAATTTATTGTAATTTTTAAAACACCCCTTGAAAATCCTAAAAAAATGTGTTACAATATCCAATATTATAATGTAATTAAAGACAAGAGGAGGTGCTAAATATGCCAAATATCAAATCAGCTAAAAAAAGAGTTAAAGTAATAGAAAAGAAAACTTTAAGAAATAATATGATAAAATCTGGATATAAATCAGCTATTAAAAACTTTGAACAAGCTATAGAAAACAAAAACTTAGAAGAAGCACAAAAATTATTTTCTACTGCAACAAAAAAAATAGACCAAGCTTGTGCAAAAGGTGTTATAGTAAAAAACACAGCAGCTAGAAAAAAATCTAGTTTATCAAAAAAACTAAATTCAGCTATGGCTTAAGCAAATTAAATAAAGATTATGCATAGTTTTTATTTTTAATGGTATCTAAAAATGCCAAAGGGGACGGAGGAAAATGGCAATTTTTCCTTTGTCCCCTTTAATGTATATTTAATTTAAAGTTATAAGTATTGACATATCTTAAAATGCAGTGATGTACAATTTGGGAGCATGTAAACTACTATAGACCAATCCAGCAAAATTCTCGAATTTTGAATTTATTACTTTAATTATTTTATATTCAATTTTGGTTTAAACTTCCATTGATTAAATATACATAAAATGATAATCTATAATTGGTGATGAAATATGATAAAAGATTTAATTTATAAATATAAACATCTAGAAAATATAACATATAAAATTATGAAAAATGGATTTAAGTTTAGCTTTTTACTTCTTGCTATCTCTATAATAATTTTACTTACATATATTTTTATATTTGCAGAACCTTTTTTTTACTATGCAGGAATTGCTATATTCAAATTAAGTTTAACATTTTGTATTGAATTTTTAATTTGTGGTTTAGTAGTAGATACCATAAAAAAATCAAACTGTTAATTAATAACCTGTCCCCGATTAACCAAAAATGGTTAATCGGGACCTGTCCCAAATTAACCAAAAAGTCAAAGAGGACGGAGAAAATGGCAATTTTTCTCCGTCCTCTTTGATATTTTAGAACATCTTCTTTAATCCTTATTTTGCTGGAATATAAATAAACCTAACTTGCCTTCTTTCATCATCAAACGCTACAATTTTGAAAGCGGGATCTTTTAATTCTGCAATAGCATTTAATTCTTGCAGATTGTCTTTTATGAATTGATATTTTTTAGGACTGTATGGTATCCATACACCTACTTTTACATTTTTCATGCATTTTTTTGCTTCTGAAATAGTTGCATTTCTTTTTCGTTCTAATGCTAATTCTTCATTTTGCCGTTTTTTCATAATAAAGACCTCCTAATATTTTTTATATTTATATTATAAGACCTATATTATGTAATGTCAATGTGTTTATTTTAAGTTTCAACTTTTTTAGAATAATTATTAAATTAACTAAACTTAATTTTATTTGCTATTTAGTTCTTTTAAAAACATTTCATTTAACATCTTTGGGTTTGCTTTTCCTTTTGTTTCTTTCATGGCTTGTCCAACTAAAAATCCAAGTGCTTTGTCTTTACCTGCTCTATAATCTGCAATTGACTGTGGATTTGCTTCTAATACTTTTGTTACTACTTCTTTTATTGCTGATTCATCTGAAATTTGTATCCATCCTTTTTCTTTTATTATTTCTTCTGGATCTCTAGGGTTTTCAAATAATTCTTCTAATACTTTTTTTCCTATACTAGAACTTATTGTGCCTTTATCAATTAAAGTAACTAATTTTCCTAATTGATTAGCATCAAAAGGTATTTCTATTGGGTCCATTTCTGTTTCATTTAAGATTCTTGAAATATCTGAGATTATCCAGTTTGAAACTGCTTTTGGATTGTTACATATCTTTATTGCATTTTCAAATAAGTCTGATAAGTATTTTGAAGCTGTTATTATATTTGCATCCTTTTCTGATAATTTATATTCTTCTTTATATCTTTGTTTTCTGCTTTCTGGTAATTCTGGAAGATTTTTTCTAATATTTTCTATATATTCATCTGATAAGTTTATTAAGGCTAAATCTGGATCTGGAAAATATCTATAATCTTCTGCATCTTCTTTATCTCTCATAGAAAATGTTTTACCAGATACATCATCCCATCTTAAAGTTTCTTGTTCTACCTCTTTACCTTCTTCTAAAATTTCTATTTGTCTATCTACTTCATATTCAATTGCTCTTGTAATACTTCTAAATGAGTTCATATTTTTCATTTCTGTACGTGTTCCAAGTTTTTGGTCACCCTTTTTTCTTACAGATACATTTACATCTGCCCTAAATGAACCTTCTTGCATTTTACAATCTGAAACTTCTATATATTCTAATATTGCTTTTAATTTTCTTAAATATGTTTCTACCTCTTCAGTACTACGCAAATCTGGCTCTGATACGATTTCTATTAATGGCACTCCTGCCCTATTTAAGTCTACTAAACTTCCACCACTAAAATCATCATGATTTAATTTTCCTGCATCTTCTTCTATATGAATTCTTGTTATTCCTATTTTCTTTTTTCCATTATCTGTATCTATTTCTACAAATCCTGCTTCACATAATGGTTCATCATATTGTGATATTTGATATGCCTTTGGAAGATCTGGATAAAAATAATTTTTCCTATCATTTTTACTATTCTTTGATATTGTACAATTTGTAGCAAGTCCTGCTTTTACTGCATATTCTACTACTTTTTCATTTAGCACTGGTAAAGTTCCTGGCATTGCCATACATATAGGACAAACTTGTGTATTTGGTGATGCACCAAATGTTGTTGGACAAGAACAAAATATTTTTGTTTTTGTTGATAATTCACTATGAACTTCTAGTCCTATTATTACCTCATAATCATCTCTTGTCATTTTTCTCCTCCTTGAATTATATTTTAAATTCTGGTTTATAATTTTCTCTAAATTTAATTGCTTGTTCAAAAGTATATGCCGTATTTAATATTTTTTGTTCTTCAAACCTATTTCCAATTATTTGCATTCCTATTGGCATTCCTTCTTTATCTACTCCGAACAGGAATTGATATTGCTGGAAGTCCTGCAATATTTACTGATACTGTACATATATCTGCTAAATACATCTCCATTGGATTATTTGATTTTGATCCTATATCAAAAGCTACTGTTGGTGATGTTGGTGTTAATATAACATCATAATTTTCAAATATTTTATTAAATTCATTCATAACTAATGTACGTACTTGCTGAGCTTTTTTATAGTATGCATCATAATATCCTGATGATAATACATATGTTCCAAGAATTATTCTTCTTTTAACTTCTTTTCCAAATCCTTCACTTCTAGTTTTTTTGTATAATTCTTTCAAATTTTTATATTCTTTAGTCCTATATGTATATCTTATACCATCAAATCTTCCCAAGTTAGAACTTGCCTCTGCACATGCTATTATGTAATATGTTGCTAATGCATATTTTGCAATATCTAGTGATACTTCAGAAACTTCTGCTCTCATTTCTTTATATTTTTCTATTGCTTTTTGCAAGTTTTCTTTTACTTCTTTATTTATTCCATCTCCATAAAATTCTTTTGGAATTGCTATTTTTAAACCTTTAACATCGTTTTTTAAGCCTTTTTCATAATCTACTTTTTCCATATTTTTTGAAGTAGTGTCTTTTTTGTCATATCCTGCTATTATATTTAATAATATTGCAGAATCTCTTACATCCTTTGTTATAGGACCTATTTGATCAAGTGATGAAGCAAATGCTACTAATCCATATCTTGATACTAGTCCATATGTTGGTTTTAAACCTACAACACCACAAAAACTTGCAGGTTGCCTTATAGAGCCCCCTGTATCACTACCAAGAGCCCAAGGAACAAGCTCTGCTGCAACTGCTGCAGCACTTCCTCCAGATGAACCACCTGGCACTTTATTTAAATTCCATGGATTTTTTGTTTTTTTGAAGTATGAATATTCTGTTGAACCTCCCATTGCAAACTCATCCATATTTAATTTTCCAAGGTTTATTATATTTTCTTTCTTCAATTTTTCTACAACTGTTGCATCATAAGGAGATACAAAATTTTCAAGCATTTTTGAACTACAAGTTGTTTTAATTCCTTTTGTACATATATTATCTTTTATTCCAATCGGGATTCCTGCAAAACTTGACTTAATCTCTCCTGCTTTCTTTTTTTCTTGTATTTCTTCAGCTTGTTTTCTAGCTTCATCTGCTAATACAGTTACAAAACTTTCTACATCTTTTTCTTTTTTTTCTATATTTTTTACATATGCATCTACTATATCTTTTATATCTATCTCATTTTTATCAAGTTTTTCAGTTAATTCATGTACTGTTAAGTTTGTAATACTCATCTATTCCTCCATTCTTAGTCTTTAAGACTATTTTTAAACTTTGAATTTTGTGGTGAACTTTGGGGATGTTCCTTAAAGTTCACCACAAAATTCACAAAAACTAATTAATAACTTTCGGTATTTTGAACATATTCATTTCTTTACTTTCTGCATTTTGAAGTAATGCTTTATTATCGTCAAAAATTTCTACTTCATCTTTTCTAAAAACATTTTTCTCTTCTATTGCATTCATAGTTACATCTAACTTCTCTACTGGTGCAGAATTTACAATATTAGCAAAATCCAATATTTCTTGCAAATTATTTAAATAATTTGGTATTTCATTTTCTTCTAAATATAAATTGGCCAAATTTGCTATGTGCAATAATTCTTCTTTACTTACTTTCATTTTGTTCACTCCTTTATGATTTGATAATATTATAAAATTTTTTCCATTTTGCCTTCACTCACCTTGTTGTTTACTAATTTACTATTTTAATTATTTATGAGTATATTTTTTTATTAAACTTTTCATATTATATACTGTTTTTTGCAAAATTACAATGATTTTTTGAATTAATATTGACAAATCAGTACATATTATATAAAATAACAAAAATTAATATATTGCGTTTGTACAATGCAAAGCTATTAGAAGTCACTTACAGAGAATAAAGGTTATTGAGCTGGAAGCCTTTTAAGGTCAACCTAATTTAGTAAAACACATTGGAGCAATTAATTACAAAGTGGAAAATTATATTAAATAATTTTCAAGCCGGGTGGTACCGCGGAAATTTTTCGTCCCTGCATAGCATTGGACGTTTTTTTATTCTCTTTTTTATTTTTAAGTACTAAACTAAAAAACTCCAATGCAAAATATCAAAAACAGATTTTTTGATAAAAAGGAGGAATTTTTATGATTAATTACAAAACACACACCTGCAATGAGATAAGTTTATCTGATGTAGGTAAAAAAGTCAGAATTGCTGGATGGGTAGAAACCATTCGTGATTTAGGAGGATTGGTTTTTCTTGACATCCGAGATATGTATGGAATAACACAAGTTGTCACATCAGGAAAAAGCGAAGATGTTGACTATGCCTCACATATTCCTATTGAATCTTGCGTTAGTGTTTTTGGAACAGTAAAAAAACGTGATAAAGAAACCATTAATCCCAAACTTGAAACTGGGTTTGTAGAAATCAAAATTGAAGAAATTCAAATATTAGGCAAAAGAACTCGGTAATCTTCCATTTGAAATAAACTCTGAAAATACTGTAAGAGAAGATTTACGTCTTCAATATAGATTTTTAAGTTTAAGAAATAATAAATTAAAAAATAACATTATACTACGTTCTAAGGTAATACAATATTTAAGAAATGAAATGATAAAAAGAGATTTTTTAGAAGTTCAGACACCTATTCTTACAAATTCTTCACCTGAAGGAGCAAGAGATTATTTAGTGCCAAGTAGACTTCACCCCCGGAAAATTTTATGCTCTTCCTCAGGCACCACAACAATTTAAGCAATTACTAATGGTATCTGGAATAGATAAATATTTTCAAATCGCACCTTGCTTTAGAGATGAAGACGCAAGAAGTGATAGAGCACCTGGGGAATTTTATCAATTAGATATGGAAATGAGTTTTGCAGATCAGGAAGATGTATTTAATGCTATAGAGCCTGTTATTTATAACACATTTAGAAAATTTTCTGATAAAAAAATTTCTGAATATCCATTTACTAGAATTTCATATAAAGATGCAATACTAAAATATGGAACAGATAAACCAGATTTAAGAAACCCTTTAACAATTATTGATTGTACAGATATATTCGAAAAAATAGAACTTAATGCATTTAAATCTAAGTTAGTTAGAACAATTGTTGCACCTAATGTTCAAGATAAACCTAGAAGCTTTTTTGAGGGAATGACAGATTATGCAATAAAAGATTTAAAAGCAAAAGGTCTTGCTTGGCTTAGAATTTTAGATGATAATAGTCTTCAGGGTCCAATTGCAAAATTTATCCCTGAAAATTCTAAACAAGAATTACTAAAAAGGACTAATTCTAAACCAGGTGATTGCTTATTCTTTATTGCTGAAATTTCTAAAATAGTAGACACCTTATCAGGTCAAATTCGCACAGAACTTGGAAAAAGATTAAATTTAATTGATGAAAATTCATTTCAATTTTGCTGGATTGTTGATTTTCCTATGTTTGAAACTGATGATGAAGGAAAAATAAGTTTTAGCCATAATCCATTTTCTATGCCTCAAGGAGGATTAGAAGCTTTAGAAAATAAAAATCCTTTAGAAGTTTTAGCTTATCAATATGACTTAGTTTGTAATGGAATAGAACTTTCCTCTGGTGCTGTAAGAAACCATGATTTAGAAATTATGCTAAAAGCATTTAATATAGCAGGTTACACAACTGAAGAAGTTAAACTCAAATTTAATGCATTATACACAGCCTTTAAATATGGTGCACCACCACATGCTGGAATCGCTCCTGGATTAGATAGAATGCTTATGCTTTTAACTGATTCTGATAATATTAGAGATGTTATTGCTTTTCCTCTTAATAGTAAAGCTGAAGATTTAATGATGGGAGCACCAAGTAATGTAAAATATAGTCAATTAAGAGATATTCATATTTCTATAGCTAAATAAAATAATTAATTTCATTATTATTTATTTTAACAAATAAGAAAGGTTTCAAAACTATACCCGAAAGAACTTATATAGTCATTTATAGATACCTTTCTTTTGTATATGAAAAAATCTTTTATATAATAAAGAAATTTAAACTTTTTTATTTAAAAACATTGGAGACATTTAAATTTAATTAGATTAATAATTAAACTTAAATGTCTCCAATGTTTACATATATTTATATATTTACTTAATTTCTATTTTTTGTTTACTAAATCTTTTAATGCTTTACCAGCTTTGAAAACTGGAGCTTTTGATGCAGGTATTTTGATTTCTTCTTTAGTTTGTGGGTTTCTACCTTTTCTTGCAGCTCTTTTTCTAACTTCGAAAGAACCAAATCCAACTAATTGAACTTTATCTCCTTCTGCTAGAGCATTTGTTACAACTTCTACAAAAGCATTTACTGTAGATTCAGCAACTTTTTTTGTGTCTCCTGTTTTTGCAGCTATTGCTGCGATTAAATCAGCTTTGTTCATTTAAATTACCTCCTATAAGATTTAAATTATGTACGTTTATCGCTTTAAGCTTTAGCAATAACTGTACTACTAATTAAAACTATTCGCCATCTTTCGATAAAATCCTTCTTTTTTCTTATATCTTTTTTAAGTTTTTTAATTTTTTTCTATACTTTTACTTTAATATATCCTCAATTTTTCTAATACTTTACAAATTTTATCTCCATATGGCATTTCTTTTACTTCTTCTTTTGAAAAAATTCTTAATACTATTACTGCTAAAACATATATAATTACAGCAACAGCTATTGCTAATATTGTAGCCATTTTTTCTCCAATTATACCAGAAAATACAAAATATATAAAATAAGAGCAAATTCCCATCATTGTAACAGCTAAAACTGGCTTTACTACAAATTTTTTAAATGTTAAGTTAAGTTTTATTACTTTTCTTAGTGCTGCCATAGTAATTGCAAATGCTACTAAATGACATGCAACAGAGCCCCATGCTGCTCCTTTTACACCAAATGCTGGATTTGGAACAAGCACCAAATTTAATATTAATTTAACAATTACACCTATACCGAGTGCAATTGCTGGAACTCTAAGTTTTCCATATCCCTGCAAAATACCATTTATTGTTTGGTCTAAAACTGTAAAAATAATTGTAAGTGAGCTAATCTGCAATATTACTGCTCCATCGCTTGCGTTTGGGAAAAGTAAATTCAATATAGGTCCTGCAAATATAAACATTCCAACAGTACAAGGAAGAGCAATAAGCATTGATGTCAATAATGAAAATGACGATTTTTTAACTATAGTTTTTTTATCTTTCCTAGCTTTAGCAGCAGAAATTGCAGGAACTAGAGCTGTTGCAAAAGCTACATTTATGGAAAGTGGTAAACTTGTTAGCATATCAACTTTACCGCCTAATATTCCATATTGTGCTAATGCTTCACTTTCTGGTAAGAATTCTTTTAAACTTCTTACAACTGTAAAGGAATCTATATTTTTATTTAAAGATGACATTATTGCAGTTAGTGCAATTGGAATTGAAACAACAAGTATCTTTTTTATAATTGTTTTTACTCTTTCATATTTATAATTAACCGTAGATTTTATTTCTCTTGCTACTTCTTTTCTTATTGTTTTATAATACAAAAATAGATAACCAAATCCTGCAAATGTCGCAAGTGTTGTAGCAAGTGTTGCTCCTGCTGCCATCCATTCAGTAGAAACATTTGATATTATTGCAACTATTTCTACAACTATAATTGTAAGTGCTGTTTTAAAAACCTGTTCTATTGTCTGAGATCTAGCTGTTGCTTTTACATTTTGTCTACCATTAAAATAACCTCTCATTACAGATGATATTGCAACAAAGAAAATTGCTGGTGATAATGCTACCATTGTCATTTCTGCTTCTGGAATTTGAAGCCATTGTTTTGAAATAATTCCAGCTCCTAAAAATAGCATTATACTTCCAATTAATCCTATTACTGCAAAAGTTGCAAAAGCAATTTTAAAAATTCTATGTGCTCCTTTATGGTCTCCTACAGCTACTCTTTCTGATACTAATTTTGAAATAGCATTTGGCACACCTATTGAAGAAATTGTAAGAAGCATTGCATATATTTGGTAACTACTAGAAACTATACCGTTTCCTTCATCTCCAAACCCTTCTCTATTTGTTAAATATAATGTATATATCATTCCTAAAAGTTTTATTAAGATTTGTGAAAACATTAAAGTTAAAATTCCTTGCAAAAAACCTTGCTTTGTTTCTTCCTTTATTTGTTTTTTTCTTCTATTTTTTCTTGGTCTTAAGTTTGTATCTTGATATTTTTCATTTTCATTATAATTGCTTCTCATTTTTCTATTTGTACTTCCGATTATTTACCCTATTTTTACCATTTATTGCGTGCTTTCCTTTTGGCATTAAATCACTCCTCATAAAACAAACTTATACTCTAATTAATTTTATGTTTTAATTTGTATTTTATTTCTTTTTAGCTCAAATTCACAACTCTATTTGTAATAATGTTTTTTTGTGTAAAAAAAAATTATTTTCATTTTAATTCTATTTTACATTTTTCCTATATTATAAATTCAAACTAGAATTTTAGCAATAGTTTTGCCAGAAGATAATGATTTATTTGTTACATTTTTTCTAAAAAGCATTGACAAATTAAGGTTTTTGTAATAAAATAATTTAGCATTATATTAGAATATGATTTAAATAAAGGCTTCTCCCCGGTGGCCAAAGTTTAAACTTCATATAAATAAATTAATAAAATATTAAAAAATAGGAGGGTATTATTACCATGAATAATACAACATATAGTGCCAAAAAAGGCGAAGTAGAAAGCAAATGGTACATAATTGATGCAGCAGAAAAACCATTAGGTAGAGTTGCAACAGAAGCTGCTTTAATTTTAAGAGGTAAACACAAACCAACATTTACACCAAATGTTGATACAGGTGACCATGTTATCATAATCAATTGTAAAGATGTAATTTTAACAGGAAATAAAATAAACCAAAAAGTATACAGACATCATTCAGGATATATTGGAGGTATGAAAGAAGTTCCTGCTAAAGTAATGCTTGAAAAAAATCCAGAAAAAGCTATGATGTTAGCTATAAAAGGAATGTTACCACATAATTCATTAGGAAGAGCTATGCTTAAAAAATTAAGAGTTTATGCAGGAAAAGAGCATGAAAATCAAGCACAAAAACCAGAAGTATGGGAGGTAAGAAAAAATGGCTAATTCAAATAAAATAGTTTATATGGGAACAGGAAGAAGAAAATCATCTATAGCTAGAGTAAGATTAGTTGAAGGCTCTGGAAAAATAACTATAAATGGAAAAGATATTGATGATTTTTTCGGAATGGAAACATTAAAAGTTATAGTAAGACAACCTCTAACAGTTACAAATACAACTGCAAAATATGATGTAATTGCATCAGTTAAAGGTGGAGGTTTTACAGGTCAAGCAGGAGCTATCCGTCATGGTATAGCTAGAGCTTTAAATGAAGCAAATTCTGAATATAGACCTATGTTAAAACAAAACGGATTCTTAACAAGAGACCCACGTATGAAAGAAAGAAAAAAATACGGTCTTAAAAAAGCTAGAAAAGCTCCACAATTTAGTAAAAGATAATATATTTATATATATAATAACCGCAAAAGTTATAAAACTTCTGCGGTTTTTTAATGTTAAATATCAATAAAAATTTGAGTTTTCTTCTCATGTATAGCTCTATTTATTCTAGCTATTAAACAATGTTCATCTGATATTCCCAAAAAACACTTACATATAGTATGCCATTTTCCATCATTATCCATTATTTGAAGCATATCAAAAAATATCCGGTCAACAATTCTCGCTTTTCTAGGATTTTCAATTTTTTTTAACTTATCTTTGGTTTCGATTTCCATAACATACATTTTTATTCCTCCTTCATATTAATTTTAATTCCAAGGATTTAACATTAGTTTTAAATTATTACAAATTATATCATAATTATATTAGAAAAACACATAGTTTTAAAAAAATATTAATTTATCAATTCCATCGCATCACTTGCTCCTGTAAGCCCATCTAAATTATAATAACTATCTGGTATATGCCCAATAATTACATTTTCAAGCAATAATACTTGATTTTTTATACTCGAAGTAATATTTTTAAATGGAGTTAATATACTAACCTCACAAACAACATCTAAATACACTCTATGCAAAGTTTGATTTATCCCTTGAGATGTAAATTCACTTTTCAAATCTGTTTCAACATTTCCTGTAGATGTAATTGTTATTTTAACTCCTGGTCCTTGACCTGCAAATAAATTAATTCCCGTAAAACTTCCCAGAGGAATTTCTACTACATTTCTTCCTTCTTTTTCTAATTCTTCTTGAATTTTAACTGCAACATCTGAAATAATTTCATTTATTGTAATCATATTTGCCCTAATCATTGAAATATTTTCATTTTGATCCTTTTCAATTATAAATAAATCATCATATGTATAGTTACTCATAACTTTTGTTGCCTCATTATTAGAAATTATTGTTGCTATGCTTTTGGCTTTATCTTCACATAGTTTATTAAAAATAGGCATAATAGCATCAATAATTAGCTTCGCAGTAATAAAAGCAATTAATATAATAATTACTAATGTAAATATTCGCCTATTCTTTTTCTTGCTAAATTTATTCTTAAATTTAAAAAATATATTTGGTAATCTTACCCTAGGTCTTGAATATATTCTATACACTTACAGTAGTTTCTTTTACCAATTTAGGAATAAATAATTTTTGACCTGGATAAATTACATCACTTTCTTCAATCCCATTAACTCTTGAAATGTCATCTACAGTACTTCCAAATTTTTTGGCAATTTTCCACAAACTATCATCTTTTTTTACTATATAAATTATTAGGCTATAATCTTGTTCTTCCCTTTCCCCCACTTCTTCTATGTTATCTATTAAATTCATATTTGCAGTCATATACATATCTGAAATAATCACTAAATCTACATTTACTGTTATTTCGCCTAAATCTTTTATTATAAAATCCTGGTTTACAATTTCTATATCATTTGATATATTTAAAAGTTCACCATTTTGTATATTATCAATTACATAGTCAAATGGAATCTTTGCATTTTCTATTTGAATTTTTGCATCTCTACTTAAGAACATAAATTCAAGCTCTAGTTCTCCTTCATATAATACTTTAGAATTTATTTTTTCTTCTTTCATAAATTGTGAAGTTATATTAACATCAATTAATGACTTATCTTCTATATTATTTAAAGTTACCTTTTCCCTTATTTGTTTTGTTTCTTTTCTTTTCATTTTATTAGTAATTGTAAGTACTTGCTTCCTACTTAAATTCAACTCATTTGTAGGACTATATAAATCTTGTATTAAATTTATCTGTTTTTCCTCATAAACATTGCAATTTACTTCTAACTCTATTTCAACATAAATAGAATGTTCTTCTTGGTTATTTGGCTTAATTATTATATTTTTTACCTCATAATTTACATCACATATATTATTTTCATTTACATTTTGTATATCAATAAAACCAACAGTCGGAATTTTATAAGTTATATGATTTACTCTATTATCTTCTGTTAGATAAATTATTTTAATTTCTGCTTCTGCTTTTGTTAAAACTTTATTATAACTTACCTTTATATCTTTACCTATTATATTAAGATTTGTATTTAATATTTCTGCAAGTAAATCTATGTTATCTATTTGTAAAGTATCTTTTGCGTAGATTTTAGTCATCCCAGTACCCACTAAAGAATTCACACTCAAATTTCTTTTAAGCATTTGCACATCACTTGCATCCTGAACATCATTTACAATATCAATTTCTTCATTCTTAAAAACTTTAAGATATATTTCTATAGCTGCTTTTATGCCTATTTTTCTTCCATTTATTACTTTACATTCTATAGACTTAATTTTATGATTCAAAATCACTTGCATATCTGGTGCTACATTTTGGACATCTATCATTTCTGAAAAATCTAAACTTGTATTAAGACCTCTTACCGTATCAGATGCACCATCTGGTAAATACATAATATATGTATTTATATTACCATCAATTCTAACTCTCCCCTCTTGCAATTCTTTTTTATAAATACATACAATCCCACTTGTACCAATTTGCTTTAATATATCTGGCTTCGAATCTGGCACTATCATATCTCCTTCTACAAAAATAATATCCTTCTTCTCAGCTACCAGTTTATTTATACACAAATTCTCTTTTGCAATATTAACCATTTTTTTACCTCCTTATTTATTCTTTATAAATATATATGTGCATCTAATATTTTTATTACTTTTTTATTTGGTCAATCTGGGACAGGTCCGAAGTAACCAAAAATGGTTAATCTGGGACAGGTT
>CAKNNA010000035.1 GCA_930989765.1 uncultured Clostridium sp.
CATTTTTGGTTAATTGGAACCTGTCCCCAAATGACCAAAAATGGTTAATCGGGACCTGTCCCAGAATGACCAAAAGTAAATCTGTAAGCCGGGTTCTGTCATTTAAAATAGTCATTTATCTAGGATATGTATCACTACATACCTCAAGCCACTCAAAATTTTTCAAGAAGGCGCCGAGCAGGCTTTATCTTCTTTTTAAGGTGTTGCTCCTGATGGGGTTTACACTAACCTATTATGTCACCATAATAGTGGTGAGCTCTTACCTCACCTTTTCACCCTTACCTATAATTTAGGCGGTTATTTTCTGTTGCACTTTCCTTAGGGTTTCCCCCACTAGATGTTATCTAGCATCATTGCTCTATGGAGCCCGGACTTTCCTCTCGTAATTCCTTTCGAAATTTACCAGCGACTATTCAATTTACTCTAGATGTTATTATATCATATATTATTTAAATCTTCTAGTAAATTTTTATATTTTATTAAAAAAACATCTGTATCTTGCTTTTGAATTGAATTTATCATTTCATTTAACATTATATATATTTTATTTATTGCATATTGTTTTTCTTCTGGTATGTCTATATTTGTAAGTAAGGCAGAAAATTCTTGCACTGCTAGGTTAATGTCATTTGAAATCTCATCCCATTTTTTTGAATCTAGCTTACTATATGCTTTTAATAAATTTAATTTTGTTTTATAAATTATTTTTTTTGTTTCATCATTTGAAATTTCGTTAACAATATTATTCATTGTTTCATATACATTAACTAGCTTTGACAAAGTTTCTTCTTTATCTTCGTTTTTTATAGCTACTGTAAGCTCATCAAATTGTGAATTAAAGTTTAGTATTTCTTCTTGATTTTTAGTTGCTTTATATACATCTAAAGTTATTGTTGGTATAGATACATATAAATTTTCAATTTGCGTTTGTACTTTTTCCCATTTTATATCTTTACTATCTACTAATATTCCAGCATCTTCCATTGAATATTCTTTAGTTTGTTCTTTACTACTATTATTTTCTGAAGTTCCTTGATTTTGGCTGCTTTCTTGTGATGAATTACTTGAGCTTGCTTCTGAACTTTGATTACTCGAGCTTTTTTCTTCACTTTCCGAGCTTTGATTAGCTTTATTTTCTTCCGAATTTTCAGATGATTTTTCTTGTGATTGATTAGATTCATTAGATTCTCCATTTGTTAAATTACTACTTTCTGATAATTTTTTCTCTTCGCTACTACTATTTGCTTCATTTAAATTTTGAACTACTAATTTATAACTTTCAAATTCTACATTATTCATTTCATTAAAAAACAAAACTAACTTTTCATCTAAATACTCAATTTCTGCTAATACTTTTTCATCAATTTTATTATCATTTTTATTTGTACTATAAACTCCATAATATATGCCAAATATTATAAGTGCAACTATAAATACCAAAGTGGAAATTAATAGAATTTTATACTGTTTTTTCAAAACAACTCCTCCATTTTAATTTTTTACATTAAAATTAATATAAGTCATAATTTTCGTCTTACAATTTTAATTAAACTTAAACATCTTTTTATTTATTATTGCCTTTTTTATTTTTTATATGTATATTTTCAAAAAAATTTTTCATAATAAGAAAAACAAAAGCATAAAATAAGAAAGGAAAAATTTATGGTTACACTAAACATTTTTAGTAACAAAAAAGGTGAAATTAATAGATTTTTAAGTAAGTTTTATAATACTTCATTAGGTTTAGAAAATGATCTATCTTGGAAAAAAGAATATGAAAATCCTATTGAATTAAGTGATATTATTGGAGCATATATTGATAATTCTGATGATTTTAATTTAAATTTAATTATTAGTCTAGATAAAAATGTTTACATTAGTATATCAGAAAAAAATGCTGATATATTAATAAGATATCTTTTTGAGAGATATCCATATTGATTTTTTTAATTTATAATCTGTTATATTAGGAAAAAGTGCTATGGCATAAAGCTATTTATCATACTCTTATTCTACTTTTTTCAACACAGCCTTATTAACTTTAGGTGAACTTTGGGGACGTTCCTTAAAGTTCATTTTAAAAATTTATTAGTTAATTTAAAATTAAACAATAAAAATGAACTTTAAGGAACATCCCCAAAGTTCACCTAAAGTTAATTTATTTTTCTAAAATAATTGTAACTGGTCCATCATTTTGCAATTTTACTTGCATATCTGCACCAAAAATTCCTTTTTCTGTCTCAATTCCATAATTTTCTATACACTGATTGCAAAAATAATCATAAAGCTTTTCTGCCTTATCTGAAGAAGCAGCTTCAACAAAAGATGGTCTATTTCCATCTTTACAATTTGCATATAAAGTAAATTGAGATACAATTAATAATTTACCATTTACTTGTTTTAGATTTAAATTCATTTTTTCATTTTCATCTTCAAATACTCTTAAATTACACAATTTTTTTGCTAAATAATCTGCTTCTTCTTTTCCATCAGTATGTGTAATTCCAACTAAAACAAGAAAACCTTTTTCTATTTTTCCTACAATTTTATTTTCTACTTCAACTTGTGCATTTTTCACTCTTTGTACAACTATACGCATTTTTTATTCTCCATTTATTTAAAATCTTATAATTTTTATTTAACTATTTTCATATTTATCTTCTTTACGGTATAAATTTTTTATGTCTTCTTCTGAAGGCTCTTCTCCATTTTCTGAAATTTGTGAATTAGATTCTACTTGTACAGTCTTTACTATATTAGAGTCAGAATTTTTATTAGTTTCATCTTCATCATTTTCTATGTCTTCTGAAACTATTTTTGAATCATTTTCAAGATTATTTGTGTCTTCTTTTTCTAATTCTTCAGATTCTTCATGATTTTTTTCATCATCATTTATAGTTTCAGTAGTATCTTTTGGCAAATCTATTACTTCTACTTGTTTTGCACCACATTCTGGGCAGAATTTCGTCTTTTTATCTATTTCTTTATAACAATTTGGGCATACTTTTTTATCTTTTAAGTCTAAACATTGCTGAAGCTTATCTTCTATTTCATCACTTAATACATCTATTTTTACACATTCTTCTGCTAATAATTTTTCTAAGTCTTCTTTTTCTTCTTTTACATGATTTTCATATACCTTTTTACCAATTTCTGTGTATATATCATTTATTTGTGATTTTAAGTCACCAATTTTCATTCTTAGTTTTGCTTCTTTTGCAATTTTTCCTGTTTTGTCAGCTGTAATTTTATATGCCTCACTTGCTTTTTTTCCTAATTTATCAAAAAAATCCATATAATATCATCCCTTCTCGTTTTACTTTTTTATCTTTTATTATATATTATTGTTTTTTATTTCTATTGTTATTCATTTTTTTCATGTTTTTTGATAAAATTTTTTATTAATATTCTGCCTTTTTTTCTCTTTGCATTAATTTATGTACGGCTTCTTTTGGATCTAATTGGTTATAAATAACATCATATACAGTTTCAACAATTGGCATTTCGACATTATATTTTTTTCCAAGTTCATATGCGACATCTATGTTATCTATACTTTCTATAACCATACCTACTTCTTTTCTTGCTTCTTCTAAAGTTTTTCCTTGTCCAATTAACTTTCCTGCTCTTCTATTTCTACTATGTTCACTAAGGCAAGTTACTATTAAGTCTCCTAAACCACTTAAACCATAAAATGTATCTTTTTTGCCACCTAGTTTAACTCCTAAATTTGTAATTTCTACAAGCCCTCTTGTAATTAGTGCTGCAAATGTATTATCTCCAAGTCCTATTCCTGATGCTACACCTGCACAAAATGCTATTATGTTTTTTAAAGCTCCACCTAATTCTACACCTTTTATATCATCAGATGTATATATTCTCATATTTTCATTCATAAAAGTTTCTTGAATCATTTCTTTTATTTCTTCTTCTTTTGAAGCTATAACAAGTGCTGTTGGTACTGAAACAGAAACTTCTTCTGCATGGCTTGGTCCTGATAATACACCAATTCTTGCTTCTTTCATTTCTTCTTTTATTACTTCATCTAAAGTTTTTAAACTTTCTTTTTCAAATCCTTTTGAGCATATTATTACTGGCTTATTTCCAACATATTGTTTATATTCTTTGAATATATTTCTTGTAAATTTTGATGGTGTTACATGAATTATAAAATCAGCACCTTCTATTACTTCTTTGTATGATAATGAACAATATATATTTTCTGGTATATGAACACCTCTTAAAAATTTACATGTTTTTTCTTCATTTATTATTCTCATTTCTTCTTCATCAAAAGACCATATTTTTACATTATTTCCTAATGCTGCGAGATGTAACCCTAAAGCTACTCCCCAGCTTCCACTTCCAATTATTGCTATTTGTTTCATTTTTTACTCCTTTGTTTTTTAATATATAAACATTGCATCTCCAAAACTAAAAAATCTATATTTTTCTTTTACTGCTTCATTATATGCATTTAATATAAAATCTTTACCTGCTAATGCTGAAACAAGCATTAGTAAAGTTGATTTTGGTAAATGGAAATTAGTAATTAAGCCATCTAAAATTTTAAATTTATATCCTGGGTATATAAATATTTTTGTATCACCTTCTGTTTCAGAAACAAAACCATTTTCATCTGCTATTGTTTCTAATACTCTACAAGATGTTGTGCCTACTGCAATTACTCTTTTTCCATTTCTTTTTGCTTCATTTATTTTATTTGCATCTTCTTTTTTTATATAAAAATGTTCTGTGTGCATTTCGTGTTTTTCTACATCATCTTCTTTTACTGGTCTAAATGTTCCTATTCCTACATGCAAAGTTACATTTGCAATTTTTATTCCCTTTTTTTCTATTTTTTCTAATAATTCTTCTGTAAAATGTAACCCTGCAGTTGGAGCTGCAGCAGATCCTTCATATTTTGCATATACTGTTTGATATCTATTTCTATCTTTTAACTCCTCATGAATATATGGTGGCAATGGCATTAGACCTATTTTATCTAATATTTCATTGAAAATTCCTTCATATTCAAATTTTACTTTTCTTGTTCCGCCTGGCATAACTTCTAAAATTTCTGCTTTAAGCAAACCATCACCAAAAATTACTTTTGCACCAACATGTAATTTGTTTCCTGGTCTTACTATACTTTCCCAAATATCGCCTTCTATATTATTTAGTAATAGAAACTCTACATTTGCTCCTGTTTCTTTTTTACCATATATTCTTGCTGGAATAACTTTAGTATTATTTCTTACTAAACAATCTCCTGGATTTAAATAATCTATTATATCCATAAATTTTTTATGTTCTATTGTCTTTTTTTCTCTATTTAATAGCATTAGTCTTGATTCATCTCGTTTTTTTATTGGTACTTGTGCTATTAAATCTTCTGGTAATTCATAATCAAAATCTGATACTTTCATTTATTAGTCCTTTCGATACTTTCTTATTTACTACTTAAATCGATCATACTTAAATTTATTCTTCCTTGATCATCTATATCTGTAACTTTTACTGTTACTTTTTGTCCAACTTTAAGTACATCTTCTACCTTTTTTATTCTTTCTTTTGAAATTTTTGATATATGAAGTAATCCTTCTTTACCTGCTACACCTAAATCCACAAATGCACCAAATGACATTATTTTTGTAACTTCACCATAGTATATTCCACCTACTTCAACATCTCTTACAATGTCTTCTATCATTTCTAGTGCTTCTTCTGCTTTTTCCATATCTTGAGAATAAATAAATACTTTTCCATCTTCTTCTATGTCAATTTTCACCCCAGTTTCATCTATAATTTTGTTTATCATTTTTCCACCAGGTCCTATTACATCTTTTATTTTATCTACTTTTATTTTTGTATTTATTATTCTAGGTGCATATTTAGAAATATCTTTTCTAGGCTCTTTTATTACTGGTAACATTATATCTTTTAATATATGTTTTCTTGCTTTTTTAGTTCTTGCAAATGCTTCTTTTATAATATCATATGATAAACCATCCACTTTTATATCTACTTGTATTGCAGTTATTCCTTTTTCTGTTCCACCTACTTTAAAGTCCATATCTCCAAAAAAGTCTTCTAATCCTTGTATGTCTGTAAGCATTACATAATCTTTTTCATCTTCTGGGCTTGTTACAAGTCCTGTTGATATTCCCGCAACTGGTCTTTTTATTGGAACACCTGCATCCATTAAACAAAGTGTACTTCCACATATACTTGCTTGTGATGTTGATCCATTTGATGATAATACTTCTGAAACTACTCTTATTGCATATGGAAATTCTTCTTCTGATGGTATTACTGGAATTAGGGCTTTTTCTGCTAATGCTCCATGTCCTATTTCCCTTCTTCCTGGTCCTCTTGAAGGTCTTGCTTCTCCTACACTATAACTTGGGAAATTGTATTGGTGCATATATCTTTTAGATTCTTCTGTATCTATTCCATCTAATGTTTGTTCTTCACTTACCATTCCAAGTGTTGCAACAGATAAAACTTGAGTTTGTCCTCTTGTAAAAATAGCACTTCCATGAACTCTTGGAAGTAAGCCTACTTCACAAGACAATGGTCTTATTTCGTCTAAACCTCTTCCATCTACTCTTTTATGCTCATAGAAAATCATGTCTCTTACACATTTTTTTTCTAATTTATATATTGCTTCTGCTATATCTTGTTTGTCTTCTTCTGCTTTTTCTTCTCCAAATTTTTCTGTATACTCTAAAACTATTTTATCTGTTAGTTCTGTAATGTTTTCATCTCTTTTTTCTTTGTCTACTTCTTGAACTTTTTCTTTCATTTCGTTTAAGTAATTTTCTTCTAAATATTTATATATTTCTTCATTTACTGCAAATGATTTATATTCAAATTTTGGTTTTCCTATTTCTTTTTGTATTTTTGATATAAATTTACACATTTTTTTAATTTCTTTATGTGCTTCTTTTATGGCTTTTAGCATTACTTCTTCTGATATTTCATTTGCTCCTGCTTCTATCATTGCTATTTTATCTTTAGTTCCTGCAACTGTTAATGTTAAGTCACTTACTTTTCTTTCTTCTTCTGTTGGATTTATTATAATTCTTCCATCTATTAATCCTACATTTACTGCTGCTGTTGGTCCACCAAAAGGTATATCTGAAATTGATAATGCACAAGATGCTCCTATCATTGCTGCAACTTCTGGTGAATTATCTTGGTCTACTGATAATACTGTTGCAACAACTACTACATCATTTCTAAAATCTTTTGGAAATAAAGGTCTTAGTGGTCTATCTATTGCTCTTGATGTTAGTATTGCTTTATCTGATGGTTTTCCTTCTCTTTTTTGAAATGATCCTGGTATTTTTCCAACTGCATATAATTTTTCTTCATAGTCTACTGATAATGGGAAAAAGTCTACTCCTTCTTTAGGCTCTTTTGATGCTGTAACATTTACAATTACACAAGTATCTCCATATCTTACTAAAACGCTTCCATTTGCAAGTCCTGCTAATTTTCCTGTTTCAAATGAAATTTTTCTTCCTGCTAATTCTGTTTCATAAACTTTATACATAATATTCCTCCTATTTTTATTATTTCTTAATATCATATGTTTTATGCTTTAAATTTACTTTTAGCATATATTTTTAGTTTTAGAACAAAATTAGATTGTAACCTCTATTATGTACTAAAATATTTAGTATATAATACAAGCTACTTACCTAAATTTTTGTTCTAAACTTTTTAGCATTTTCTTTTAAAAGCCTATGCCTCAAAAAAGCATAGGCTTTTATGTAATTATTTTCTTAATCCTAATTTTTCAACAATATCTCTGTATCTTTGGATATCTTTTTTTGAAAGGTAGTTTAATAGGTTTCTTCTTTTTCCTACCATTTTTAATAATCCACGTCTTGAGTGATTGTCTTTTACGTGAACTTTTAAGTGTTCTGTTAGCTCGTTTATTCTTTCTGTTAGAAGTGCTATTTGTACTTCTGGTGAGCCTGTGTCGTTTTCTTCTCTTTTATATTGGTTTATTATTTCTTGTTTTCTTTCCTTTGTCATCTTTTTTTACACCTCCTATTTTTTTTATTCCTTTAACTGAGCTTAAATTTGGTGTATGTTTTTTGGTTTAAGCTAAGTAAAAGGTGGGTTGTTTTTTTGAACAGTATTATTGTACTATATTTTGTTTTAAATTTCAAGGGTTTTTGGGATTTTTTCTTGTTGGGGCGTGTTTTGGTTTTTATGTGAGATTGTTTGGGTGGGATGGTGGTTTAAAATTAGGCGCTTGGGAAGGGGATGGTAGTTTAAAATTAGGCCGCTTGGGAAGGAATTGCAGTTTAAAATTAGGCCGCTTGGGAAGGAATTGCAGTTTAAAATTAGGCCGCTCGGAAAGGTAATATGTATAATTTTTTAAATCTGAACGGCTCCTTGCATAGTCTAAGAATTTCTAAGCAAGATTTTCGGCACCCTTTCTTTGCTCAACTTTTCGTAGTACGAAAAGTTGGCGAACATTTTCCAAAATTCTTGCCTAAGAAATTCTAAGACTATTCCAGTCGCACATTCAGATTTAAAAAATTATACATATTACCTTTCCGAGCTTCTCTGCTTTTTTTATGTTGTTTATTGTTTGTTTTTTGGATTGGATTTTTAGGGTGAAATGTGATTTTGTTGCATAAACTTTAATTTATACCTTATAGAATGTCAAAAGGAATATTTTTATCCATTTTAAAAATTCTAATAAAAAGTTTTATAACAGTTTGAATATTAAAACAATTTACTCTTAATATAAATACTATCCTTTCCCATATAAAGTAAGATAATACTTAAAAACTACTTGCATCCTCTTAACAAATCCCCTTCCCCCATTCACAGTAAAATTTCACTAAATATAGAGGAGCTAAGGCAATGTAATATATATAATTTTTAAATTTGAATGTGCGACTGGAATAGTCTTAGAATTTCTTAGGCAAGAATTTTGGAAAATGTTCGCCAATTTTTCGTACCAAGAAAAATTGAGCAAAGAAAGGGTGCCGAAAATCTTGCGGTATGAAATTCTTAGACTATGCAAGGAGCCGTTCAAATTTAAAAATTATATATATTACATTGCCTTAGCGACCCACCTATACCCCAAAAGTTCCCAAAAAAGCGCACACAAAAAAAAAGGAGCCCAGTTAACTCTCCCACTCAAGCTCCCAATCAGAAATAATAACCGTATCTCCATCCTTCACTCCCAATTCCTTCAACTTATCATCAATTCCCATCTCTCTTAAACACTTATGAAAATAATACATAGATTCATTATCTTCTATATTTATTCTTCCCATAAGTCTATCCACTGCTCTTCCTTCTACAATAAACTTATTACCTTCTTTTCTCGCTGACCATTCTTTTCCTTTATCTTCTAATGTATAAACCATTCTTTCTTCTGTTTCTATAAGTTCCTCTTTAGGTAATGTTTTTAAAACTTTTGTTACATAATCTATCAAATCTTGAATTCCTTCACCTGTTGCTGATGATATTTTAAAGATTTCTAGTTTTTCTTTTTTGGCTAATTTTTCTAATTCTTTATATAAATCTTCTTTCATAACATCTATCTTTGTTGCTACTATTATTTGTTTTCTTTTGCTTAGCTTTTCACTATATTTTTCTAGTTCTTTGTTTATTGTATAAAAATCTTCTGTAGGATTTCTTCCTTCTTCACCTGATACATCTATAAAATGTAGTAATAGTCTTGTTCTTTCTACATGACGTAAAAATTGTATTCCAAGTCCTACACCTTCACTTGCTCCTTCTATAATTCCTGGTATGTCTGCTATTACAAATCCATCGCCATCTTTTGTTTTTACTACACCTAGATTAGGCTCTAGTGTTGTAAAATGATAATTTGCAATTTTTGGTCTTGCTTCTGTTACTTTTGATAAAAATGTTGATTTTCCTACATTTGGGAAGCCAAGTAAACCTACATCTGCTAAAAGTTTTAGTTCTAATATTATTTCTTTTTCTTCTCCTTTGTCTCCATCTTCTGAAAATCTAGGAGCTTGTCTTGTTGGTGTTGCAAAATGTGAGTTTCCTCTTCCACCTCTACCACCTTTTAATATTAATTCTGTTTGGTTTGGCATAGATAAATCTGCAATTACTTTCTGCGTTTCGGCATCTTTTATTACTGTACCAATTGGAACTTTTATATATAGGTCTTGTCCATATTTTCCATTACATTTATTTCCACTTCCATTTTCACCATTTCCTGCTTTAAATTTTTTGTTATATCTAAAGTCAATTAATGTATTTTTATCTTTATCTACTTGGAAATATATGTCACCACCTTTTCCTCCGTCTCCACCATCTGGTCCTCCTGCTGCTACATATTTTTCACGACGGAATGTTGCTGCTCCATTTCCTCCATCTCCTGATTTTATAATTATTTTTGTATAATCTGTAAACATTATTTTTTGTATGATATTTTGTAAATTTTATATCATACTCTCCTTTCTTTTTATTTGTTTTCTCAATTTTTTATTTGTTTTCTCAATTTTTTATTTATTTTCTTAATTTTTTATTTTTTTCTTAATTTTTTATTTTTTTCTTAATTTTTTATATTTTTTAATTTTTATACTTTAATTAGTATCCTCTATTAGCATTTGGGTCATTATAATTTCTGTTATTTTTCCAGCTTTCTTTTAGTTGCTCTATTTTATTTTGTACATCTTCTGTATATGACCTTGTATTATTATATACATTTCCATATGCATCCATTGAGCCTATATATGTTAATTCATTTGGATTTACAACATTTGCACCTCTTGATAATAAGTTTAAAAGATTTATTACATGTTCTTTTTGCATATATGGTAATATTCTTTCTATATCATTTGGTAATTCAAAACATACATAATTTCCTGCATATTGATTTGTTCTTGTATCTATTACATTTACATCATTTGTATCTTGAGCCGAAGAGACAATTGCTGTATATAAATATGTGCTAAGTCCAGTATCTTTAGCTAATGCTTTTCCTATTTTTGTAAGTGAATTTATGTTTAAGATTTCACCATTTTGCATGTTTACACCTTTATATTCACTACATTCTGTTCCATTTTTTGTAACATATTTATTTTGAAACTTAAAAAATGGGTTTGATAATCTTTCTTGTTTTATTTTAGAAATATAATTTATGGTGTCTCTTACATCTATTTGCTTCATAAAGTCTACTTTTTGTGCTGAACTTTTTGTTTCTTTTCTTTCGGCAATATCATTAGTTTCCTTAGCTAATTTTGGTTTTACTTTTCTATCTATATAACTTTGTACTCCTTCATCTTTACTTGTAAATTGCAAACCTTTATCTGGTGTTAAGTCTATACTTCCTAGATAAGTACAATATTCTTTTGAATTTAATTCTATTTTTCTATCATATTCTTCTGCTACTTTTTGCAAAATTTGAGGAGATATTTGTATTCCTTCAGGTATTTCAAATGCTACAAAATCATTGTAATTTATTAAATCTACATCTCCAATATTTTGCTTTTTTATTTTAGCCAAAATTAATTGTGTAAGTTTATCAAAGTTTTTTACTGTTTTTATCTTATTGCAATCCCAAATTTGAATAACAGAGCTTCTGTCTATACTTTGCATTTCGAATTTTCCGGAATTTAACATCTTTGGTTTATTTCTTTTAAAAAAATTTAATATTCTATCTAAAATATTCATATTCTTTTCCTCTTTTTTATTAAATTTATCTTTTTGTATGTTAATCTATGGTAATTTAATAAGCATAAAATTTTTATGTATAAAAAATTATTTAAATAATTTTATTAGGCTTTTATTCAAAATAATCTAGTTTCATTGCTTTTTTTACTTTTTTCATTGTTTCTTGTGCTACTTTCTTTGCTTTTTCTGTTCCTTCTTTTAGATATTGTTCTACTAATTCTGGGTGTTCTTCATAGTATTTTCTTTTTTCTCTAATTGGTTTTAAATAATCACATATATTTTTAGCAAGTTCTTTTTTACAAGCAACACAACCTCTTTTTCCTTCTCTACATTCACTACATACTATATCTACATCTTCTTTTTTTGTAAATAATTTGTGATAATATGCTACCATACAAATATCTGGATTACCTTTACTGTCTTTTGTTATTCTGTTTGGGTCTGTTACTGCACTCATTACCTTTTTTACTATTTCTTCTTCTGTATCTGATAAATATATTGCATTTCCTAAAGATTTTCCCATTTTTTCGTTTCCATCTAGCCCTTTTATTCTTTTTCCAGTAGATAAAACTATTTGTGGCTCTTTTAGAACATTTCCATATATGGTGTTAAATTTTCTTACGATTTCTCTACATTGCTCAATTAATGGCTCTTGGTCTTCTCCTGCTGGAACTAATTCTCCTTCGAATGTTGTTATATCTGCAGCTTGACTTACAGGATAACCTAAAAATCCATATGTTACACTTTCACCAAAAAGCTCTCTTTTTTGGGCTATTTCTGTTTTTACTGTTGGGTTTCTCTCAAGTCTTGCAATTGTTACTAAATTTGAATAATATACTGTTAGTTCTGCTGTTTCTGGTATCATTGATTGAATATAAATTGTTGTTTTTTTAGGGTCTATTCCACATGCCAAATAATCTAGCATTAATTCTTTTACATTTTTTCTTACTTTTTCTGGATTATTAAAATTATCTGTTAATGCTTGAACATCTGCAATTAAAATAAACATATCATATTCTCCACTATTTTGCATTTCTACTCTTTTTTGTAGTGAGCCAAAATAGTGTCCAATATGTAACTTTCCTGTTGGTCTATCTCCTGTTAATATTCTTTTTTTCATCTTTTTTAGATTCCTTTCTTAAGTTTATTCTTTACAAATTTCTCCGATTAAATCATATTCTGTAACTTCTGTAATTTTGCAATTTACAAATGTATTTAAATATTTTTCATTTTTTAAATTTTGATTATTTTTTATATAAACTACTCCATCTATTTCTGGTACATCTTGCATTGTTCTTCCTATTAAATATCTATTATCAAATGTTTTTTCTTCAACTAAAACTTTGAATATTTTTCCCTTTTTTTCTTCTTGCTTTTGTTTTGATATTTCTTTTTGAATTTGCATTATTTTGTTAAATCTTGCTTTTTTTGTATTACCATGTATTTGATTTGGCAATTTTGCAGCTGGTGTTTTTTCTTCTTTTGAATATTTAAAAACACCTAGCTTGTCAAATTTTACAGTTTTTACAAACTCTTGTAGTTCTTCAAAATTTTCTTTTGTTTCACCTGGGAAGCCTACTATTAGACTTGTTCTTAATGTTACTTCTGGAATTTTAGTTCTTATTTTTTGTATTAAATTTATTATTTGCTCTTTGCTTGTTTTTCTATTCATTCTTTTTAATATATCATTTTGTATGTGCTGAATTGGTATATCAAAATATTTTGCAATTTTTTTACTTTTAGCAACTGTTTCTATTAGCTCATCTTCTATTCCTTCTGGATATGTATATAAAAATCTAATCCACTCTATTTTTTCTATTTTACTTAAACGCTCTAGAAGTTCAGCAAGTTTTGGTTTTCCATATATATCTAGTCCATATTTTGTAGTATCTTGGGCAACTATTATTAGTTCTTTTATTCCTTTTTCTGCAAGCATTTCGGCTTCTTTTATTATTTCTTCCATTTTTCTGCTTACAAATGGACCTCTAATATATGGAATTGCACAATATGTACATCTATTACTACATCCTTCTCCTATTTTTAAGTATGCATAATTTTTTCCTGTTGTAATAACTCTTTGCATAAATTCTTCATAACTTGGTAATGGTAAAGGCTCCATTTCTGATATTTTGCTTGATAATTTTCTCTTTGTTTTTACTACAATATTTCTTTTTAATAAATCTTCTATTATTTCCCAAAATTTGTCATAATCTTCTAGTTTTATAAATAAATCTACTTCAGGAAGAAGTTTTTCTAATTCTTCTTTATATCTTTGAACTAAACATCCCATTACAATTAAGTATTTACATTTTTGCATTTTATATTGTGCCATTTCAAGTATTGTGTTTATTGCTTCTTCTTTGGCCTCATCTATAAAACCACATGTATTTATTACAATTATTTCCGCTTCTTCTTTATTATTTACTATTTCAAATTTATTTTCCTTAAAATGCCCTATTGCAATTTCAGTATCTATTAAATTTTTACTACATCCAAGTGATACAAATCCTACTTTCATTTTTACCTCTCTATTCTTTATGACTGCATATATGTTTTCTTGTCATTTCCATTAAATCTAATTTTGTAAAACCTTCTACTTGTGTTTTGCTTCTATCTTCTTTTAACCTTTCTTTTAGTAATTCTTCTATTTTTTGTTTATTTATTTGGTTTTTCATATCTATATAATCTATAATTATTATTCCACCTATATCTCTTAGGCGCAATTGTTTTGCAATTTCTATTGTTGCTTCTTTGTTTACTGTATATATTGTTTGCTCTATATCTTTATTTCCTGTATATTTCCCTGTATTTACATCTATTGCTGTTAATGCTTCTGTTTTATCTATTGTTATAAATCCTCCACATTTAAGCCAAATTTTTCTTTTTGAAATTTTTTCTAATTGTTTATCTATATAATATTCACTTAAAATATTGGGTTTTTCTAGATATTCTACTTTTATGTTAGAATTTTTAATGTTTTCTTCTATAAATTTTACTATATCATCATTTTCCTGTTTATTGTTTACAGTTATTTTTTCTATATTTTTTCCAGATAGATCTATTATCATTTTTTGTACTATATTTTCTGCTTTATATAACAATTTACCTTCATTAAGGTGTTTTTCTTGATTTTTAAAAGTTTCTTTTATTTTTTGCCATTTATTTTCTAGATTTTTTATATCTTCTATTATTTCTTTTTCTTTTCCTTTTGCTGATGTTCTAATTATTGCTCCATTATTATTTGATATGTTATTTTTTACAATTTCAATTAATTTTTGTTGCTCTGCTTTTTCTTCTATTTTTTGAGATATTGTTATTATATTTACATCTGGCATAAGTACTGTATATCTTCCTGGTAAGTTTATGTGTGTAGATACTCTTGCTCCTTTTTGCTCATTACTGTCTTTTTTTACTTGTACTAATATTTTTTGGTTTGGTTTTATTACATCTGAAATTTTTAAACTTAAATCTTGCTTTTCTTTTGTCTCATCTACTTTAGGTAATATATCTTTTAAGTGTATAAAACTATTTTTTTCTGTTCCTATATCTACAAATGCTGATTGCATTCCTGGAATTATATCTTTTACTATTCCTAAATATATATTTCCTTCATTTCGATTTTCTTTTAAGTTATTATCATAGTATTCTATTAAATTTCCATTTTCTAATAATGCTATTTTTTCTTCTTCTTGATTTTTGTCTATTATTATTTCTAACATTGCTTTACCTCATTATATCTTTTATAAATTTTATTTGTTATATTCATTCATAGCTTTTTCTATGCCTTCTTTTAAAATTTCAGTTACTGCTTTAGTTGCTTTTTTTATACCATTATTTAAAATTTCTCTTTCTTCAGCTGGTATTTGACCTATAACATAACCTATTTTATCAAATTTATATTCTGGTTTTCCTATACCTACTCTTATTCTTGGAAATTTTTCTGTTTTTAGGTTTTCTATAACTGATTTCATTCCATTATGTGAGCCTGGTCCTCCCATTTTTCTAATTTTTATTTGACCTTTTTCTATATCCATATCATCATAGATTATAAGTATGTTTTCATTTGATATATTATAAAAGTCCATATATCTTTTTACAGCTTCCCCACTTAAATTCATATAGGTCTGTGGTTTTAATAAAATTACTTTTTGTGATTCTATTATTCCAGTATTATATAAGCCTTGAAATTTTTGTTTGTCTACATTAATATTATATATTTTTGCTATTTCGTTTACAACATCAAACCCCATATTATGTCTTGTATTTTTATATTCTTCTTCTGGGTTTCCTAATCCTACAATTAAGTACATCTTCTTTTCTCCTTTAATATTCTTATTTTACACTGTTTAGATAGTTTTTTCAAGTAATTTGCTAAAGTTTTTTGCCAAAGGGTTGCTAAATTAGGACAAAGAATGGAGGAAAGTTGACAATGGGCGAGAATGACAATGGAGACAGAGGAAGTTGACAATGGGGACGGAGGAAGTTGACAATGGGGACGGAGGAAAATGGCAATTTTGAAAAATTGCCATTTTCCTCCGTCCCCATTGTCATTCTCGCCCATTGTCAACTACTGCCAAGACAGTACTGGATAACCATTGTTTATATTATTTGTGTCTTTTTTAAAAGCACTTCCTAAACTTGATGCAATATTTTTCATTTGACTTGCTGTTTTTTCATAAACTTCAACACTTGCTGTACTATAATCTCCTACTCCACTTGGAGAAACTCCTGTTAACCAATATGAATTTTTTACAGTAGCAGTTGGTGTTACAGTTCCTGCTATTCCTGCATTTCTTAATGCATCTTCTACTCCCTCTACTATAGTTTCTCCTATATTATAACAGTTTTCAACTATTGCCGTTCCTTCAACTTGAGTAACAACTCCTGCCGCTACAGATCCACCTCGTACTTCTTCACCACTTGGCACAATTTTTATTGTTCCGATATTATAACAATTGCTAATTGTACTTTGACTTTTTTCATTAAATGAAGTATTTGTTATTCCACCTGCTCTACAATTTGCATAATCTGTATATGTTGTAATATTTCCTGTATTGTAACAAAGATTTAATACAGTAGCATATATTCCACCACATATTCCACAAGCTCTTGCAAAATCTTTTGTACAATAACATGTTACATTACCCGTATTATAACATTTAGTTATTTCTCCATTTGTACTAATTCCACATACTCCACCTATATCATATCCTTCTCCTTCTACCTGTGCTTTATTATAACACATTTCTATTTTTCCATTTTCATTATTTCCAACTAATGCTGCAGTTCGGTCTTTTCCCTTTATTTTTCCAGATTCTACTCCTAGGTTTTTTATTGTTCCAGAATTATAAGCAAATAATCCAGTAGCTCCTCCATCAGAATCTATATATAAGTTTGATACTGAGTTATCTTGCCCATCATACTCTCCCTGAAATCTATTACTTTCAGTTCCTATTGGTGTCCATAAATTATCTTGACTTCCTTGCATATCAATATTTTTTATTTGTGCAATTTTTTTCCCAGAATAGTTGTTTCCACCATTTACACTATCACGAAATTTTTTTAGTTCATCTAGTGTTGCTATGTTTAAATCTTCTACTTCTACTTCATTTGATTTTTTTTCTTCATTATTTTCGTTTAATGATTTTACATATACTTTTGATATACCAAATATTGTATCTAAATCATAAGTAAAACTATTTTCTCTTGTTGTAACTTTTCCGTACTTCAGTATTATCCCTATATATTGTATATTGCACACGTCTATTTATATTGTTTTCTATATTTACTGTTAGAGTTACCTTTTTATTTATATTTTCTCCTGCTGAAATTGTTATATCTATACTAGGTAATTTGTCTCCTTCTACCCCAGCATATTCTACTTTATCTTCTGATATATAAAATATATATCCTTCTTCTGATATTACATCTATTTCTAACCCATGCCTTTCTACCTTTTGTGCATTTTTGAACATATCATCTTCTTTTATTTGTTTTTCATATTCTGCCATATATTCTTCATCTTCAAGCCATACATCATTTTGATATACTTCGAATCCTATTTCATCTAGCCTTCCTTGCAATTCAGCTATTCTAGTTTCATTTTTCGCCTTATATGCATTATCTATTATTCCATTATCTGATGTAAGTGTTGATATTGTTATACCTGCTAGTATTAATAATACAATTATTGTAATTACTAATGCTATTAGTGTAATTCCTTTTTTATTGGTTAATTTTTTCACTTCTTCTTTTTCAACTTTTTCTTTTGACATTTGTTTTCCTCCCATATAATCCTTACTTATATTTTTTATAAAAATACCATAATTTTTACTTTTTGTCTATTATTTTTTATCATTAATGATGATATTTTAAATAAAACAATATTGTTTTGTAATTAAGTAAAAGAATTAATTA
>CAKNNA010000036.1 GCA_930989765.1 uncultured Clostridium sp.
TAAAAATGAACTTTAAGGAACGTCCCCAAAGTTCATAAGAACATCCCCAAAGTTCACCCAAAGTTCATTTAATTTTTGGTAGTATTATTATTTGCAGTTATATTATTTGTATTTGTATTGTTTTTTGATTCATTATTGCTAGTATTATTTTCATTTGTTTTATTATTTGTAGTAGAATTGTTATTTGTGCTATTATTTACTGTGTTTTTTGATGTGTTATTATTTTCTTCTTTATTAGTATTATTATCTTTATTTTCATTGTTATTCTTGTTGTTTGTGTTGCTGCTTCCTTTTGTTCCTTTTAATACTATTTTTTGCATTGCATTATATGTATCTTTTGATAAAAGTGTTCTTGAAACTACTTTTCCATTTAAACTTTTTACAAGGTATGTTTCAGTTTGTACTCCATTTGTTCCATTTTGTTTTACTTTTTCTGTTCCTACAGGTAAGCTTGCATCTTCTATATATTTGGTTGTTTTTGGTATTGTTGCAACTCTTTTTACATCTAGTGAGATATCATATTCTACATCTTCTTTTATACCATAAATTTCTACTTTTGCTACTCCATTTTGTGCTGATGCTACTATTTTTATTGGATATTTTCTAGTGTTTTTAAATTTAAAATCTGTCATTCCCCAAACAACTGTTGCATCTTCCCCTGGTCCTACATATGATGTTACAAATTGATGATTTCTTCTTTCTACTATTTCCAAATTTGCAAAAAGCACTGCATCATATAGTGTTGTTGAAATTTGGCATATTCCTCCGCCTAAACCGTCTACTACTTGACCATTTTCATAAATTGCTGCATTTTTGTATCCTGCTTGGATTGTTCTTTCACCTAATGTTTTGTTGTATGAAAAAGTTTCACCTGGCATTACTACTTTTCCATTTATTTTACTAGCTGCAATTTTTAAATTTGTACTTCTGTCTTTTAATCCTTCATCATATATTGTGGAAAATTTTGATAATCTATTTGGAAATGCTTCTGTTCCTATATCATTTATTGTTACTTTTGGTTTTGTAATTGTAAGTGGTATTATATATTCTTCTTTGTCTTCTGATTCTATTTGTGCCTTTACTTCATCTACATTAAAGTCTACTCCTTCTACTTCTGGGTGTATTGTAAATGGATCTTTTGTGTAATATGCATCTTGCACTTCTTTATATATTTCTTGGTGTATTTTATCTACATCTATTGGCTCTGGCTCTTTTTCATTTACTGGTATTTCTATGTAATCATCTATTATTTCTTTTGTTTCTAGTCTTTCTTTTATTAAATTTAAAAATTTTTCTGTATCTATTTTTATTCCTGCTTTTCCTTTTGTTATTATTAAATTATTGTCTTCTGTATAATAACTTGATTCTACGACTACTCCTGGTAGGTTTGCTCCTATATCTTCAATTGTTTTTCTTGCCACTTCTTCATTTAGTGTTAATTTTATGTTAATATCTTTTTTCCCAATTAATGCAAATAAAATATTGTAGTTGTTTTGGAATATGTTTCCATCTCTTCCTATTTTCATTGCTTCTGTTACACTGTCTTCTATTTCATATTTTACTTCTAACATAGCCGGATTTATTTCTGATTCATATTCGTTATATTTTACTTTTATTTCTTTATTTATTTTTTCATTGTAGATTGTTTCTAGTTTGTTTATTGCTTCATCTTTACTTAAATTTGAGACTTCTATTCCTTCTATTTTTACTCCTGTTATTATTTTAGAGTTATTTGAATTTATAAGAGCAAATATGGTTGAAATTAGCAGTACCAAAATTATTATTATTGCTGATATTATACTTCCTATTATTATTTTTCTTTTTGTTTTTTCTTTGCTTTTATTATCTTTTTTGTCTTTTATTTTTTCTTTTTTATTTTTTTGTTTATTTTTCTTTTGGCTTTCTATGTTTTCATCTTGCTTACTGTTTTCTTTTATTTCGTCTTCTATTTTTACATTATCATTTATTTGCTCAAATTTGTTTTCTATTTTCTTTTTTGTTTCTTCTTTTTTTTCATTTTTTGCCTCTATATTATCCAAGTTTTCACCTGCTTCCTTTGCTTCTTTAGTTTCTTTTTCTAATAGATTTTCTTTCATTTTTATTACCCCTTTATTTTTTCTATATTAATACTAACACAAATTGCTTTTTTTTACAATATTTTTTGGTTTTTAAAAATTTCCATTTTTTATATTAGTTCACTTTTTTTACTTAATTTTATGTGTTATTAGTTTTCTTTATTCATTATATTATTCTCTTCTATAATTTTTTAAATTGTAATAATATATATTAGGTTAGTTTTTTATAACATGAATTTCTCTATTTTTTACTAATTTTTTCTTTTGAGTTTATTTTATAATTAATTTTATCAATTTACATACTGAGGGCTTTTTATTCTTAGCTGTGGATTCTAACAAAAAAATGCAAAAAAATTAAAAATTTTTAAAAAAACTATTGAACATTGTAAAATTTAATATTATAATGTAGAAAGCAAAAGACAAAAATAAGGAGTAAAAATTATGGAATTAACAAAAAATATCTTTTTTAATACTGATAAATTAATTGAAAATACTAATGTAAAGCTTTCTTATACAGGTAAATTTTTTCAAGATAATTCAGAGGAAGTTTTTATACATTATGGTTTTGGTCAAAATTGGGATAATTTAAATGATATAAAAATGGAAAAAACAGATTTAGGTTTTCAAGCAGAATTTGAACTAGGTGAAGGAGAAACTTTTAATTTTTGTTTTAGAAATAATAAAGATGAGTGGGATAATAATGAAGGAAATAACTATATTTTCCCATTAGAAAAAAAACAAACTGAACTTATAGTATTAGAAGATGAGCCAGTTTCTTTAGGTACAGCAAGAAAGCTAAGAAGATCTTATTTATGGAGCAAAAAAGTTCGTTTAGCTATTTATAAAATAATAACATATCTTCCAAAATTAATTTCTGGAAATTATAGAAAAAAAGTAAATGAAAGTGAATAATTTTTTACAAATATAGAATGTTTCATATTTTAACTTAAAAGTTAACTGAAACATTCTTTTTTATTTATTATGTAATTACCCATCCACCATCTATAGAAATAATTTGACCTGTTGTGTAATTATCTTCTATTAGCCACATGATGCATTTAGCTATATCTTCTGGTCTTCCTATTTTTTCTAATGGTATTTCTTCTTTTATTTTATCTATTTCTTCTTTTATTAAATTCTTGTTCATTTCTGTGTCTATTATTCCAGGTGCTATTGAGTTTACTCTTATATTAGAAGGTCCAACTTCTTTTGCTAGTGCTTTTGTTAAGCCATCTAATCCAGCTTTTGAAATTGAGTATAATATTTCTTGAGCTGCTCCTACTTTTCCCCATATTGATGAAATATTTATTATACAGCCTTTTTTATTATGTATCATATTTTTTATTACTCCTTGGCACATGCAAAATGCGGAATATAAATTTGTATTTATAATTTCGTTCCAATCTTCCTCTTTAACTTCATCAATTAACTGATATTTATCAATACCAGCATTATTAATTAAAATATCTATTTTTTTGTATTTATTTTCAGTATATTTTACTAATTTTTCACACTCTTCTTTTTTAGAAACATCTGCCTTGAAAATATCTATAAAAAAACCTTCATTTTCAAGTTCTTTTTTCAATTTAATAGCCTCTTTTTCGGATTTATTATAATTTGCAACAACTATTACTCCTTTTTTAGCAAGACTTTTTGCTATTTCTCTTCCAATTCCCTTTGAAGCTCCTGTTACTATTGCAACATTATTATTTTTCAAAAAACTTACCTCCTTTGTTTTAGTATTGCCATTTTGCTCCGTCCCTTTTGGCAATCTTCCTTTTATTTATTGTCCTTTTTTCTTCTTATATAATAAAAAAAACCAATAATCAAGCTTCTTGCAAGACTAATGACCTTTATTGGAGCCACTTTCCAGATTCGAACTGGGGATCCTTGCATTACAAGTCAAAAGTCTTTTATTGATGTCATTAGTCTCAATTACTTGATATTACTATAATAGCAGACTTTTGCAAGTTTTTCAAGTAATGTAAAAAAGTTTAAAATAGTTTAAAGAGATTTAATTAAATTTATATAAAACCATTTTAGTTTGTGTTTTTGGGGATGATGTTTCAAATAATGAGGAAGAATTTTTAGGATATTATATTTGACAATTTCTAATAGTATGATATAATTTTGATAAATAATAATTTGTATGGGGGAAACTATATGAGTAAAAAGAAAAAAATAATATTTGCAGTTATAACAGTTTTAATAATGATTATAATATCATTTATTGTTCCTGTAAAAAGAGAGTTAGCAGGTTATAAATATGGTAATGGAGATTTTGATATTAGTAATCATGAAACTTTTGATTATACTATATATACATATAAAAATATTTATGGTATGACGCTAAAAACAGAATATTTATGGGGGATAGAAATTATTAATTAAAACTTTCAATAATTGAGAATAGTGCAAAATAGAGGTTAAAGACAAATTAGTCTGAATAAAATATTTGAGCATTTACTTTAAATGGTAGGTGCTTTTTTAGTGTAGATAATAATACTTTATCAACTTTAACAACAATACTTACAAAAATTATTCAAAAACAAATAGTAGTTGCTTAAAAAATTTTTTATTTGCTTTTTAATTAAAAGCATTATTTTTTGGTAACTCTGTGGGGACTTTTGGGGACCAACTAAAAAAAGGAACAAAAATTAGTCTTAAAAAATGAATATTTTTTGATTTTAGACATAAAAAAAAGCCAATCATCAAGAGCTTCCCTCAAAACGAATGACCTTTATTGGAGCCACTTCCCAGATTCGAACTGGGGACCCTCGCATTACAAGTGCGATGCTCTGGCCAGCTGAGCTAAAGTGGCAAAATTTAGTGACCCATAATGGCTTATTAACTATTTCCTTTTATAGTAAAATGAACTTGACAATTTTTATTATACCTTAAATTATTAAGTTCGTCAACACTTTTTTAAATTTTTTTTGATTTTTTTGTGAATTTTTTGTTATGAATTATTCTTTTTATTTTAATATTTGGATAATACTAAGTGAAGGTACTATATTAGTTATAACTAATATTTTTTAATTTAATATATATATTTGACTTTAATTGCTTAAATAAAAAATCTTTTAGATTTAAAATGAAATTGTATTTTTAAAGTATATCATATATCAAAATAAATAAAAAAATATTGTAATAATTTTTTATAGTTGTTATAATAGTCCTATAAATAAAATTATGATTAGGAGGATTTTAATTTGAGAAGTGATTATATAGCAAAAATAAGAGAAAAAATAGGACATATGGCAATACTTAATCCAGTAGTAACATTAATTATATATAAAGATGGAAAAATTCTTTTGCAAAAAAGAGCAGATAATGGAGATTGGGCAATACATGGAGGAGGAATTGAGCCAGGAGAAAAATATATTGAAACTTTAAAAAGGGAAATAAAAGAAGAATTAAATATTGAACCAATATCTCCAAAATTATTTGGAATTTATTCTGGAAAGGAACTTTTTAATGTATATCCTGGAGGAGATGAAGTTTTTGTTTTAAATCATGTATTTTTTTGCGAAGACTATATAGGAGAAATAAATTTTAATGATAATGAAGTAAAAGAATTTAAATGGTTTGAATTAGACAATTTACCAGAAAATATTTTTAAAATAAATAAGCCTATAATAAATGATATAAATAAATTTTTAAAAACAGGAGGAGTTCCTATAATAAATTAAATTATAATTTTATATTTATAATAAGGACTTTTTTAATATATTTACATTAAATAATACATCTGTTATAATCTAAGTGCAAATTTAATTTTAGTATATAACGGTTTTCTTATGAGTAGAGGGAGGAGTTTTTATGATTGTCAGTTTGCAAAATTTAGCTAACCTTAGAGAACAATTTGCAAATAAAACAATTGTACTTGGAACAGGTACATTTGATTTATTTCATTATGAACACCTTAGATATTTATCAGATGCTAAAAAATTAGGAGATATATTATTCATAGCTGTAAAAGATAACCAATGTGCTTCATTAAAAGGTTTAAATAGACCTATTATTGATGAAAGGCAACGGATAGCTATAGTTGATAGTATTAAATATGTAGATTATAGTTTCCTTGTAAATTATTCTACTAGTATGGAGATTTTGCCTTTTGATAATGAATACCAGAAGCAATGGTTAAAAATGTTTGAAAAAGTTTTTCAAACTTTAAAACCAGACATATTTTTCTATGAAATTAATTCTACCTTGCAAACAGCACGAGATAGAGCCTTTAACAAATATGAAATTAAAGGTGTATCAAGAGAAAGAACTGAAATAATATCTACAACTAAGATAATTAACTATATTAAAAATAAATTTTAATTAGTTAATACCAGAAAAGCTAAGTTATATGGATTTTCTGGTATATTTTTATGTTTTTTGTTTAGTAATTCGTAAAAATGAATAAGCTTATTTCAAATTGTTATTTTATTATTTTAGATATAAAAAATCCTGTAATTATTGAAAATTCAATATTTACAGGATTAAATATTTGGTGACCCCGACGGGAATCGAACCCATGTCTCCGCCGTGAAAGGGCGATGTCTTAACCTCTTGACCACGGGGCCTTATATATAAAAGAACTAAACTTTTGTATTTAGTTCTTTTGGTGAGCTATCCGCGACTCGAACGCGGGACAACTTGATTAAAAGTCAAGTGCTCTACCACCTGAGCTAATAGCCCATATGCATTCCTAGAACGCTTTTATATATTACACTATTTTTTGCAAACTGTCAATACTTTTTTTGAATTTTTATTGTTTTTTTTGAAATTTTTTTGTTTTTTTCATTTTTGGGCATTTTTTGTAATAATTTTTGCATTCTAGTTTTGCAATACACTTTAGTAATTTTAGTTTTATGCATTTAATTTTTCTATTACTTCTTCTACATCTATTCCGTGTACTTGGCATGCTTCTTCTAATGTTTCCATTTGTGATGCTGGACATCCTAAACAGTGCATTCCAACTTCCATAAGTATTTCTGCTTTTTCTGGTGTTTTTTCTAATATTTCACCTATTGTTGTATTTTTGTTATATTCCATTTTTTTCTCCTTTACTATTAATTATATTTTTAGGTCTTTTATTAACCTAGTATGTATTGCAAATTTTAGATTTTGCTTACATTTTTATTTTAACATAATTTTCATAAAAAGTATACCTTTTTTTCAAAAAACTATAGACAAATTTTAAAAAATATTATATTATTCTATTGGTTTTATCTTTTACACATTTTAATTCGAGGTGATTTTATTCGGAAAACTAATTGATTTATTTTTTATTACATTTATTATACAATTTATTATCAGTTTATATTCTATTTATACCATAATTGATATAAAAGTTTTTCATAATATGCAAGGCTCAAAATTAGATTTGAAAAAATCTATTCAAAATAAAGGAGGCGATTTATAATAAACTTTCCTCACTTTCTATTTTGCCTAATTTTTATAATTTTATTCTTATGTTTTGAATTTAAAACTTTTTACCCTTTATTTTTATCCTCTGAAGTTATAATAACATATGGTATTCATCCATTTGATATTTGCAGTCAGAATCCAGAATTATGGCAAATAATTAAAATCTTATTTATTTTTACATCTTTTATTTCTTCTTTAATAATTTCTAATTTTATATATGTAAGAGTTTTTAATAAAATTTTTATATTTTTTTCTAATATTAATTTTGTAAATTTAAAATCTAAAATGAAATTTTCAAGCAAAAAATCATCTAATGAAAATTATAAAAATTCTACTTCTCCTTTGAATTTACTAGTTGGTACAACCTTAAAAGGTTATGATATTATTTTACCTGAAAAAGCTCTTTATCAGAATTTTTTAATAACAGGCACAATAGGCTCTCGGAAAAACTTCATCTTGTATGTATCCTTTTACAAAACAACTTTTGCAATATAATCAAAAGTTTAAAAATGATAAAATTGCATTATTAGTATTAGATGTAAAGGGAAATTATCATTATCAAGTAAAAAAATATGCCGAAGAATTTGGTCTTTTAGATGATTTAATTGAAATAAATCTTTCTGGAAAAACTAATTATAACCCTTTGCATAAGCCAAATTTGAAACCTATTGTTCTTGCAAATAGGTTAAAAACTATATTAACATTATTTTCTGAAAATAATTCAGAATCATACTGGCTTGATAAAGCAGAGCAAATACTTGCAGAGTGTATAAAAATTTGTAGATTATATAACAATAATTACGTAACTTTTTTAGAATTACATAAATTAATAACAATGCCAAATTATTTTGAAGAAAAAATTAAAATTTTACGCGAACTTTTTATATCTGCAAAGTTAGATAACAAAGATGTATATGATTTAAATTCAAGTCTAGACTTTTTTTATAAAGAATTTTATAACTTAGATTCTAGAACAAAGTCCATATTAATTTCTGAAATTACAAGAATAACAAACACATTTATTTCTGATTATGATGTCTTTTCTACATTTTGCCCCAAAAAAGAAAATTTGACTTTTTTAGGATTTGAAGATGTCTTAAAATCCGGTAAAATAGTTGTCTTAAACATAAATGTTGCTGAATATTCACTTTTATCAAAAATTTTAGCATCTTATCTTAAAATTGATTTTCAATCTGAAATTTTATCTAGAATCTCTAATTCCCAAATTAAGAAATCTGCTTTTATTTGTGATGAATATGATAAATATTGTACTAAAACAGATGCTGACTTTTTTTCTGTTAGTAGAGAAGCTAAATGTATTAATATTGTAAGTACACAAAGCTATTCTTCATTAAAAAATGCATTAAAAGATGATGCAAGTGTTAAAGTTATACTTCAAAATTTGATTAATAAAATATGGTTTCGTACAGATGATAATTTTACAATTGAAGAAGCACAAAAGCAACTTGGAAAAGAAGATAAAGAAAAGATTTCAAGAAGTTTTTCAGAAAGTGCTAAAGAGACTAAATTTAGCTATATTACAAATACTTTAAATTCAGAAAATTCTAATATTTCTGAGACATATAGTACTTTTATGCAAAATGATTTTATTTATGATACTAATTTTTTTACTCAAAATTTAGAAACTTTTTCTTGTTTAACTTTTCTTTCTGATGGAAATATAATTTTAAAACCACAGAAATTAAAAATGCACCCGTATTTTAAATAAATTTAATTATATTGTGATTTATATCTATTTTTTATAATTTTATATTTTTATTGTAAGGAGGGATTTTGATGTTTTTTATTTTTCAAAAAAATTTACAAAAAAGTAAATTTAAATTTTATACATTAAATATTTTAATTTTTATGATTATTTTTATTTTTTGTTTATCAACATTTTCTTATTCTTGGGGTGACCCTGAAATTGTAGACAAAATTACAAAAGCATTTGAAAGTATTGAAGGCTGGCTACTAAAAATTGCGACACCAGCAGCTGCTGTGGCTGTTGGAACTGGAATTTTTATGAGAAAATTTAGTTTTGGTGATGAAGAAAGAATTAGGATGGGCAAAAAAATAATAAATGGCTCTTTATTTTCTTATGCATTTATATTAGCAATTGACTTAATATTATCTGCTATTAATTCATTAATTAGTTAAAAATAATGTTTACTAATAAGGAGGTTTATTTGGACGAATCAATTTTAACTCAAAATAATGTGACTCAAACAATTATAGATACTATAAATTATATATACCAAAGTATTTTAAGCTCTATAGACAATAATTTGTATTCAGTTTTAGATAATTTGATATTTATAAATTCTGATATATTAAATGACAAAAATTTTCAGAGTATTTTTGGTACTTCTACAACTAATGGTATACTATTAATTTCAAATGCTTTTCTTTTAGGTTTTATATTATACTTTGGGGCAAGATATTTACTTTCACACTATACATTTTCACAAATAGAAAAACCACATTCTTTTTTAATTAAACTAATTTTATGTGGATTATTTATGAATTGTTCTTATTTTTTAATCAAACAAATTATTGATATATTTTCTTTTACTTCTTCTGCTATATGTACTATTGGAAATAATTTATTTTCAAAAAATATTTCTTTTTCAGAACTTATAAATATAATGAATTCTAATATTTCTATTTCTGGTAATTCTGTAGATGTTTTTTCTTTAGATGGTCTTCTTAAAGGTACATTATCATTATCTCTTCTTGGTTTAATTTTTTCTTATTCACTTAGATATATTTTAATTAAAATTTTAATACTATTATCCCCTTTTGCAATACTTTCGGCATCACTTAATAGTACTGCTTGGTTTTTTAAATCTTGGATTAAAAATATTTTTTCTTTATTTTTTATTCAAATAATTGTTGCAATAGTTTTAGTTCTGCTTTTTTCTATGGATTATTCATCATCAGATTTGTTTGTAAAATTTATTTATATAGGTGGAATTTATGCTTTATTAAAAGCTAATTCATTTGTACGCGATTTTATAGGTGGGATTTCCACAAATGTTTCACAAAGTGTTAATAACTTTTCTCGTTTTGTTAGATAATTTTTTTATAGATTTTTTGGAGGTTTTATGAAATTTATTTTTCCTAAAAATTTTAATTTTAAAAATAAACTTTTTGGTATTATTGATTATAATATTGTTCTTGTAAACATTGTTTGGTATGTTTTAATATTAATTTTAATAACTATTGTTTTTAAAAGTTTACAAATAAAAATTTTTCTTTTTATTATTTTTTGTTTTCCATTTTTTTTGGTTAGTGTTACTGGCTTAAATGGAGAGAATATTTTGTATGTTATTTTGTATTTATATAAGTTTTCTAGAAAGCAGAAATTGTATTTTTATTTTAAAAAATAACATTATAAGATAAACTAAGTTTATAGTTTAAAATTTACGGTCTAATTTAAAAAGTAGAGAAGCCTGAAGAGAGGATAATTTATAATTTTAAAAATATAAATTATCCTCTCTTTAGGCGGTTTATTTCAAGCAATAAATTACATTTATGTCAAACTAATTCAAAAATAATGTCGAAAATTGCTTGAAATTTTTAAACAAAAAATATATAATCTATCTTATTAAAAACTAATTTAAAAAGAGGGGTTTTAGATGAAATTAGAACAAAAAGAAAAATCATTATTATTTTCAGAAACAACAATACCAGACATATTTTTTGCAGAACATTTATCACAACTACCAGGAGACTATCTAAAAATATATATGTATATAATCTTTTTATCAAAATATGGTAAAGATATTAAACTAAATGATATGTCAAAAAAGCTTTCATTGCCCCTAAAAGAAATTAATGATGGATTAAAATATTTAGAAGAACATAATTTAATAATTAAAAAAACTACTGGTTATATAATAGTTGACCTTCAAGAACTTACATTAAATAATTTATATAAACCAAATTTGACACCATCAAAAGAAACTATAGAACAAACATCAAAAAATAAAGCAAGAGCAAAAGCTATAGAGCATATAAATAATATGTACTTCCAAGGAATAATGGGTCCTTCTTGGTATAATGATATTGATTTATGGTTTAAAAAATATAATTTTGATGAACAAGTTATGATAGCATTATTTGATTACTGTTATAACCGTTCAGCACTTCACAAAAACTATGTGCAAACAGTTGCTGAAGCTTGGGGTGCAAATAATATACATACTTGGTCAGATTTAGATTTATATGACCAGAAAAAAGATAAATTAAATATTATGAAAAAAACAATTGCAAAAAAACTTGGTCGCTTTGGTTCTTTAACACAATATGAAGAAGCCTATATTGAAAATTGGGTTATGGATTTTGGTTATGATATGAATATAATAGAAATAGCACTTAAAAGAACTACATTAAAACAAGCTCCAACTTTTGAATATATAAATAATATAATTACTGACTGGCATGAACATAATTTAAATACTCCTGATGAAATTATGGCATTTTTAGAGCAACGTAAAAAACAAACAAAAGACATAAATGCTATGAAATCAAAAGTTACAAAAGCAAATTTTGGTCAAAGAACATATGACAATTTAGACTTTTTATATGCAAATTCAAATTTAGAAAACTCTTCTAATATTAAAACTTGCGAATCTGTCGCTAGCCCTAATAAAGATGTATATAATAATTCTGACCAAAACCAAAATTTAGAAAATTCTTTTTCAAATGCTTTAGCATATAATATAAATTCTATGCGAAAAAATTCTACTAAATAGAAATTTAAATTATAAATAACAATAGCTAATTTACTTTTATTATATGTAAATTAGCTATAATTTAAAAAGGAGACATTATGAGTAATGAAGTTTTAAATGATTTACTAAAAGAATATGAACAAAAAAGGTTAAAAGCTGAATATGATTTAGAAAAAAGAAAGGAAAAATTATATGCATTATTGCCTCGCCTTTCAGAAATTGATGATGAACTAAATAATACTGCAATTAAAACAGCAAAAAATATTTTAAATAATTCAAGCAATACACAAGATAATGATTATATTCAAAATTTAAAAAATAAAATTTCATCTTTAAAAATTGAAAAAGATAATATTTTAAAACAAAATAATTTAAGTCCAAACTATTTAAAGCCTTTTTATGAATGTAAAATTTGTAATGATACAGGATATGTTACAGATTTAAATTATAATACAACTATGTGTTCTTGTTTAAAACAAAGATTATTAGATATATCTTTTAATAAATCTAATATGTATAATTTAAAAAAAGAAAATTTTGCAAATTTTGATGAAAGATTATATAGTGATGAGCCAGATTTATCTAAATATAAACTTAATATATCACCTAGAAAAAATATTTTAAATATTAAAAATAAGTGTTTAGAATTTATCACACATTTTGATGATCCAAATTATAAAAATTTATTATTCACAGGGTCAACCGGTTTACGGTAAAACTTTTATGTCTAATTGTATTGCAGCTGAACTTTTAAAATTAGGAAAAAATGTTTTATATCAAACAGCTCCTATATTGCTTGAATCCGTAATTGACTATAAAATGAATAAACAAAAAAATTTAAATAGTGATTTTTATAAAACTGTTTTAGAAACTGATTTACTCATAATAGATGATTTAGGAACTGAAAGTTTAAATACTATGAAATTAAGTGAGCTTTTTACAATTATAAATACTAGAATTTTAAATTTGAATCATAAAATTACTAAAACCATAATTTCTACTAATATGGATATTCAAAATATTTTTAAAAATTATGAAGAAAGAATTGGCTCAAGGATTGCTGGTAATTTTGACATTTACTATTTCTTTGGTGATGATATTAGATTTAGAAAGAAATGAACTTTAGGGACGTTCCTTAAAGTTCATTTTTTTTATTTAATCTATAAATTAATTAAAAAATTTTAAAAATGAACTTTAAGGAACGTCCCTAAAGTTCATTTCTTTTTAAATATCATTTTCATTCATTTCTGGTGATAGTGTTTCTATGCTAACTACTTTTCCTCCGTCACTTGTTCTCATTAGTGTTACTCCTTGTGTTGATCTTCCAAGTACACTTATTTCTTTTACTTTTAGTCTTATTATTGTTCCTGCATTTGTTATTAGCATTACATCATCATCATCACTTGCTATTCTTACGCCTACTAGTTTTCCTGTTTTTGGTGTTATTTTGTAAGTTATTACTCCTTTTCCTCCTCTTATTTGTACTCTATATTCATCTAGTTCTGTTCTTTTTCCGAATCCGTTTTCTGTTATTGCAAGTAATGTTGCTTTTCCTCCTTGTATTACTGATTCCATTCCAATTACTTCATCATCTTCTGAAAGCCTTATTCCTATAACTCCTTGTGATACTCTTCCTACTGGTCTTACATCTTTTTCGTCAAATGTTATACACATTCCGCCTCTTGTAACTAATACTACATTATCTTCTCCGTCTGTTAGTCTTACGGCTATTAGCTCATCATCTTCTTTTAGTGTTATTCCTTGAAGTCCTGTTTTTCTTGATGAATTATATTCTGTAAGGGCTGTCTTTTTGATTAATCCGTTTTTAGTTGCCATTAGTAAATATTTGCCTTCTGCGAAGTTTTGGATTGGTATTACTGCTGATACTTTTTCTCCTGGGTCTAAACTTAGTAAGTTTACTATTGCTGTTCCTTTTGCTGTTCTTCCTGCTTCTGGAACTTCATAGCCCCTAAGCTTATATAGTTTTCCTTTATTTGTGAAGAATAGTATTGTGTCATGTGTTGATGCTGTGAATATTTGTTTTACAAAGTCGTCTTCTCTTGTTGCTATTCCTGTTATTCCCTTTCCTCCACGTTTTTGACTCTTATATGTGTCTATTGGCATTCTTTTTATGTACCCAAAGTGTGTTAGGGCTACTACTGTTTGCTCTTCTTTTATTAAATCTTCTGCGACGAATTCCCCTTCGGCTGCTACTATTTTTGTTAATCTATCATCACCAAATTTTGATTTTATTTCTAGTAATTCTTCTTTTATTATATCATATACTAATTTGTCACTTGATAGAATTTCTTTTAAGTGTGCAATTAGTTTCATTAATTCATTGTATTCTTCTTCTATTTTTTCTCTTTGCAAACCTGATAGTGTTTTTAGTCTCATATCTAGTATTGCTTGTGCTTGTACATCTGATAGACCAAATCTTTCCATTAATCTTTCTTTTGGGTCATCATATGATGAACGGATTATTTCTATTACTTCATCTATATTGTCTAGTGCTATTTTTAATCCTTCTAAAATGTGTGCTCTTGCTAGGGCTTTGTCTAGTTCAAATTTTGTTCTTCTTAAGATTACGGTTTTTCTGTGGTCTATATAACATTGAAGCATATCTTTTAGTGTTAGTATTCTTGGCTCTCCATCAACTAGTGCAAGCATTATTGCTCCAAAGGTTTCTTGCATTTGTGTGTGTTTATATAGTTGATTTAGTACTACTTGTGCATTTGTGTCTCTTTTTAGTTCTATTACTACTCTTGTTTTTTCTTTTCTGTCTGATTCGTCTCTTACTTCTGATATTCCTTCAATTTTCTTTTCTTTTGTTAAGTCTGATATTGTTTTTACTAGTTTTGCTTTATTTACTTGGTAAGGAAGTGATGTTACTATTATTCTTTGCCTGTTTCCGCTCATTTCTTCTATTTCTGCTTCTGCTCTCATGGTAATTTTACCTTTTCCTGTTGTGTAGGCTTGTTTTATTCCTTCCATACCTAGTATTGTTGCTCCTGTTGGGAAGTCTGGCCCTTTTATTACTTGCATTAGGTCTTCATTTGTTACATTGTCTTCATCTATTAGTTTTATTATTCCATCTATTACTTCCCCTAGGTTGTGTGGTGGTATGTTTGTTGCCATTCCTACGGCTATACCTGATGAGCCATTTACTAAAAGTGCTGGTATTCTTGCAGGTAATACTGTTGGCTCTTGAAGCCTGTCATCATAGTTTGGCATAAAGTCTACTGTGTTTTTTTCTATATCTGTTAACATATATTGTGCAATTTTTGACATTCTAGCTTCTGTGTACCTCATTGCTGCTGGGCTGTCTCCGTCTACAGATCCAAAGTTTCCATGTCCATCTATTAATGGGTAACGCATTGTGAAGTCTTGTGCTAGTCTTACCATTGCATCATATACTGAGCTGTCTCCGTGTGGATGGTATCTTCCTAGAACTGATCCTACTGTGTTTGCGCATTTACGGTATGGTTTGTCTGCTGTTATGCCGTCTTCATGCATTGCATATAGAATTCTTCTGTGTACTGGTTTTAAACCATCTCTTACATCTGGCAAGGCACGTGATACTATTACGCTCATTGCATAGTCTATATATGCTACTCTCATTTCTTTTTCTATGTCTCTTTCGATTATTTTTCCGTCTCTTCTTTCTTGTCTTTCTTCCATTAGTTTTTCCCTCTTTTCATTGATTTTTCTACATTTGTATTATACTAAATGTGTTTTGTTTTTGCAAGTTTTTTTGCTTAAAATTTGTGAAGTTTTGAGGGTATGGCTACAATTCACAGCTACTTTAAAAATGTAACATAACCTTAGGGGAATTCAAATATACATTATTCCATACATTCTATTATTAATTTTATTCCATCTTTGAATCCTTCTTTGTACATTTCTTTGCAATATTCTGAAATTTTTATATTATTATTTTCTTCTTGAATTTTTAGTATTTTTGTTAATTTTTCTGGTAAGATTTTGTCGTTAGTTTCGGATTTTATTTCGTTTAAATTTATTTCTTTTAGTTTTGCTTTTATGTTTTGATAGGTGTTTTTTAGTTTTGTGTCTATTTTTTCTGAGTTTGCTTCATATAT
>CAKNNA010000037.1 GCA_930989765.1 uncultured Clostridium sp.
AAATTTTATCAAATTACATCCCAAAAACCATTTATTCTGAACTGTGAATTGTAACTACAAATGAATCTACAAAAATATTTGAAAATAAAATATAATATGCTATAATAATACAATATAATAGTATGAATGTACAAAAGGAAGGAATTGTATTAGTTTATTAAGATAAATATTATAATGAAAAGGAATAAACAATGGGAAAGAAATTATTAATAACAGAAAAGCCATCTGTTGCAATGGAGTTTGCGAAGGCTTTAAAAATTAATGCAAATAGAAAAAATGGTTACTTAGAATCTAATGAGTGGATAATCACATGGTGCGTAGGTCATTTAGTTACTATGAGTTATCCAGAAAAGTATGATGAAAAATTAAAATATTGGAGATTAGATACCTTACCTTTTATACCAAAAGAATGGAAATATGAAATAATACCACAGGTTGAAAAACAATTTAATATTATTAAAGAATTAATGCAAAGAGAAGATTTAGAAGAAATATATAATGCAGGTGACTCTGGAAGAGAAGGAGAATATATACAAAGATTAGTTTTTATGATGGCAAAACCAAACCCAAAGGCTAAAATGAAAAGGGTTTGGATAGATTCTCAAACAGAGGAAGAAATTTTGCGTGGAATACGAGAAGCAAAGGATATGTCAGAATATGATAGTTTGTCAGATAGTGCATATTTAAGAGCAAAAGAAGATTATTTAATAGGTATAAATTTTTCTAGATTACTTTCAATTATTTTCGGAAAAAAGCTTGCTCAAAATATTAACGAAGATAAAGCTTCAATTTCGGTTGGAAGAGTTATGACTTGTGTTTTAGGTATGATTGTTTCAAGAGAAAGAGAGATTAGAAACTTTAAAAAAACTAAATATTATAAGCTAATAGGAAAATTTGGAAAGGAAAATTCTTCATTTGAAGCTGAATGGAAACTGCAAGAAAGGTCAAGCTTATATAATTCCAATATTTTATATAATGAAACAGGTTTTAAAAAAGAAATTGATGCTAAAAATTTTATAAAAAAATTAGAAAGCAAAAGTGCTGTAGTTAAAGAATTAAAAAAATCTAAACAAAAAGAAAATGCACCTCTTTTATTTAATCTTGCGGAAATTCAAAATGAATGTACAAAAAGATTTAAAATAAAGCCAGATGAAACATTAGAAATAATACAAAATTTATATGAAAAAAAATTAGTTACATATCCAAGAACAGATGCAAGGGTATTATCTACAGCAGTTGCCAAAGAAATAAAGAAAAATTTAAATGGAATTGCAAAAGGTTATAAAAATAATGATGTACAAGAATTTATAAAAAAGATGGTACAAGAAAATTATAGTACTAATTTAATAAAAACAAAATATGTAAATGATAGTAAAATAACAGACCATTATGCAATTATTCCAACAGGTCAAGGATATGAAAATTTAGATAAATTGCCAGAGCTTCAAAAGCAAATATATGATGTTATTGTAAAAAGATTTTTGGCAATATTTTATCCACCAGCAGAATACAGTAAAATTCAAGTAACAGTAGAAGTAGATATGCAAAACGAGGAAAATAATATTGAAACTTTTTCAGCAAGTAATAAAATTTGTATATCAAAGGGATATTTAGAAATTTTAAAACCTATAGAAAAAAATCAAAAAAATTTGAAAGCAAATGAGTTATTAAGTAAAGTAAAAAAAGACGAAGAAAATCTTTTATTAGAAAATAAAATGGAAAGCCAAGAAAAAAATGTAGAAGGTGAAAAGCAAGAAATAGATTCAAGTATTTTAAAGAATTTAAAAAAAGGTCAAAAAATTGAAATTATAAATTTTGAGTTAAAAGAAGCCGAAAACTCACCTCCAAGTAGATATAACTCAGGCTCTATTATTTTAGCAATGGAAAATGCAGGAAAACTAATTGAAGAAGAAGAATTAAGAGAACAAATAAAAGGAGCAGGAATTGGTACAAGTGCAACAAGAGCAGAAATAATGAAAAAGTTAGAAAAAATTAAATATATAGAAGTAAATACAAAAACACAAATAATTACTCCAACTAAAAAAGGAGAGTGTATATATGATATTGTAAACCTTTCAATGAAAGATTTGCTTAACCCAAAGCTTACAGCAAGTTGGGAAAAGGGGCTTGATATGGTAGCAAAAAAGGAAATTAAACCAAGTGAATTTATGTGTAAGCTTGAAAATTATATTAATTCTAAATTTAGTAAATTAGTAGTTAAAAGATAAAAAACAAAAAAATCCAGCTTTTAAAAACTGGATTTTTTTGATAAGTTTTTTTAGTTTCATTGGATTTCATATATTATAAAATCCATTCCTCTTATTTTGGATTTTTTAACCAAATCCATTAATTCATTATAAGAGGTGATTTCTGAGGTATTCTCTATAGTCTTGAAATAGAGAAGTGCATAATTATGAAGCTTCACGACAGCTTCATCTAATGTAAGGGTTTTAGCTTTTTTGGGGACCCGAATTTTTTGATCATTATCAAATAAGCTAAACCCCTGAACGCCTTCTTGGTAAAGTCTTTTTAGCCGTTTGAGTTCGGCTAAACTTGTGACTATTTTAATACCCCGAGGAGAAAATTGACAAGTTACAGTTTTTCCGTCTTGCAGTAATTTTTCAGCTTGAGCTTCTGTAATTTTTTTCATGTTATTCCTCCTTTTATGAGCATAAATATATTACAATTTATATTATATTATTTTTTACATATTATGTCAATACACTTATAGTATAATTTTTATATATTTGTAACATTTGATGTTAATATTATTAAACAAACTTTTATAAAATTTGTATAAGTTTGAAGTGATACTAATAATTAATAAAAAAGAAAGGGGCAAAGCATTAAGCTTTGCCTGTAGCATATGGACACCTAGATGTCCCAGTTATTGAATCTGGAATACAGTTTGAACTGATCATCCCAAATTTTTGTCTTAGTGCAGATTCACTTAGATGTCCTTGACATGTTCTACAGATGTTAGATTCGGTTGCTTTCATAAAGTTAGACACATTTACATGTGCAGTAACATTGCTTTTTGCTGTTATAGGTCTTTCTGTAAAATAGTTCATAATTTCCTTTCTGCCTTCTATATTCCATAATTAAAAAGAAGGACTTTTAAGTAAAAATTTAAATGTTACAATTTTATTATACTATAAATTAACATAAATGTCAAACAATAGCTAATTCGGAAATTACATAATGCACATATTGTTAATATCAATAATTACTGCTAATCTGAAGAAATGATGTAGTTTTACATGTAAAATAAAAAAAATACTATTAATTTCCAAAAAAATATGTTATAATAACAAAATCAAAAGCAAAGGTGGAGCGAAATGAATTCAATATTAGGAGAATTAACAAAATCAAATAAATTTGCAGAAATAATAAATAAAATAGAAAAAAAACAAAGTCCGATAAATATATCGGGCTTAACAAGTTTGGGGATAGTAGAGCTTATTTCTGGAATAAACGAATATGCAAAAAAATCAATAATGTTAATAACATACAACGAAGTTCAAGCAAAAAAGCTACTAGAAGACTTAAAATATTTTTCAGATAAAGTAATATTTTTTCCAAAAAAAGAGATAGTAACATATGATTACATAGCAGAAAGTAAAGATTTGCCATATGAAAGAATTGAAACACTAAATAAAATAAAAGACAAAAAAGCGCAAATAGTAGTAACGACAATAGAAGCAGTTATGCAAAAATTACCTGCAAAAGATATTTTGTATAAAGATGTTATAACATTTAAAATAGGAAATGTATATTCACTTGAAGAAATAAAAAAGAAACTTGTAAACTTAGGATATGTGAGCTCTGATATGATAGAAGGAAAAGGACAATTTAGTATAAGAGGTGGAATTTTAGATATATCAGAAGATGACAAAACAGGAATAAGAATAGAATTTTGGGGAGATGAAGTCGATTCAATTAGAAAATTTTCAATAGCAAGCCAATGTTCTACAAGTTCACTTGATAAAATAAAAATAAACCCAGCAACAGAATATGTACTTGGTTCTAAAATAGAAGAAATATGTGAAAATATAAGAAAAAAAATAGTATTAGAAAATCAAGAGCAAAATATAGAAGAAGATATTGAACAAATAAAAGCAGGAAATTATTTAAGTAAAATAGACAAATATTTTGATGCTTTTTATAAAAATCAAGTTACAATTTTAGAATATTTATCAGAAAATTATATAATAGCTCTAGATGAAGAATCAAAAATAAGACAAAGAGCAAAAAATATAATTCAAGATACAGATAATTTAATAAATGTATTAGTCGAAAAAGAAAAGATTGTGCCAGAAGCTTTAGCATCAATACAAAAATATGAGCAAATAGAAGAAAAAATAGAAAATGCAACTAATTTAATATATTTAGATAAATTAGATAATATAACAAAAAAACAAGCAGAAAGATTTAATTTTCAAATAAGAGATGTTAATTATTTTAAAAGCGAAATTGAAAATTTATTTAATGACATAAAAAAGGCATTAAAAGATAATAAAAGTGTATATGTTTTAGTTTCTAATAAAGAAAAAGCAAAAAAACTGCAAGAAATTTTAGAAAAACAAGAAATATTAGTAAAGATAGAAGAAAAGTTAGATAAAACAATTGTAGTAAAATCAAAAGAAAAAGTGGTAACAATTACAATTGGAAAACTATCTGAAGGTTTTGAAAATTTTGAAACAAACCAATTTGTAATATCAGCAGATGACATAATAGAAGGTAAAAAGAAGAAAAGGATATTTAGCAATAAAGCATATACAGAAGGAGAAAAAGTTGTATTTGCAGACTTAAAACCAGGTGATTATGTAGTACATAGAAGTTATGGAATTGGTATATATATTGGTGTAAATACAATAACAGCTGATAACACAACAAAAGATTATATAAAAGTAAAATATTTAAATGATGCTATTTTATATGTTCCAACAAACCAATTAGATTCAATAAGAAAATATGTTGGTGGAGATGTAATAAATCCAAAAATAAATAAATTAGGAAGCAAAGAATGGTCTGAAACAAAAGCAAGAGTAAAGAAAAATTTAAGGGAAGTTGCAAGAGATTTAATAGAATTATATGCAAAAAGAGAAAAAGCAAAAGGATTTGCTTTTAGTAAAGACACTCCTTGGCAACAAGAATTTGAGGCAAAATTTCCATACCAAGAAACAGATGATCAATTAAGATGTATTGAAGAAGTAAAAAAAGATATGGAGCTTCAAAAACCAATGGATAGGTTATTATGTGGAGATGTTGGTTATGGAAAAACAGAAGTTGCAATAAGAGCAGCGTTTAAAGCAGTTATGGATAAAAAGCAAGTTGCATATTTAGTTCCAACAACCGTTTTAGCAGACCAGCAATATCAAGAATTTAAAAGTAGAATGGAAGATTTTGCAGTAAATGTAGAGCTTTTAAACCGTTTTAAAACAGAAAAGCAACAAAAAGAAATAGTAAAAAAACTAAAACTTGGTGAAGTAGATATTGTTATTGGAACACATAGGTTACTTAGTAAAGACATAGAATTTAAAGATATTGGATTATTAATAATTGATGAAGAGCACAGGTTTGGTGTAAAGGCAAAAGAAAAAATAAAAAAATACAAAGAAACAATTGATGTACTAACAATGACAGCAACACCAATTCCAAGAACTTTGCATATGTCAATAGTAGGAATAAGAGATATGTCAGTAATATATGAGCCACCTCAAAATAGAAGACCTGTTCAAACTTATGTATTAGAATATGATGAAGAAATAGTAAAAGAAGCAATCATAAAAGAGCTAGAAAGAGATGGTCAAGTATTTTATATTTTTAATAATGTAGAAAATATAGAAAGAAAAGCTATGCATATTTCCCAAATGGTGCCAGAGGCAAAAGTAAGTTATGCTCATGGCAGAATGTCTGGAAAAGAAATAGAAGATATAATGAAAGACTTTATAGAAGGAAATACAAATGTACTAGTTTGTACAACAATACTAGAATCAGGAATAGACATACCAAATGCAAACACAATAATAGTAGAAAATGCAGACAGAATGGGTCTTGCAGCATTATATCAAATAAGAGGAAGAGTAGGAAGGTCAGACAGACAAGCTTATGCATATATTACATATAAAAGAGATAAAATGCTTTCAGAAGTTGCAGACAAAAGATTAAAAGCTATAAAAGAATTTACAGAATTTGGATCAGGCTTTAAAATAGCAATGCGTGACTTAGAAATAAGAGGAGCGGGAAGTCTTCTTGGGGAAATTCAATCAGGGCATTTAGAACAAGTAGGTTATGATACATATTGTAACTTATTAGACGAAGTAGTAAAAGAAATGCAAGGTGTAGAAGTAAAAGAAGAAAAAGATGTACAAATAGACTTAAATGTTTCAAGTTACATACCAGATGAATATATTCAAGATGGAAGTCAAAAAATAGAAATATACCAAGATATAGCATTGTGTAGAGAAGAAGAAGATATCCAAAATGTAATAGATGAAATAATAGATAGATTTGGAAATATGCCAAAAGAGCTTGAAAATCTTCTAGATATAGCAAGAATAAAATATTTAGCACTTAAATTACCAATAATTAAAATTGCAAGTAAAAAACTTGCGGTTGTGTTTACAATTGAAAGTAATAATGTTCAAATTGATGTTCCTAGATTAATTGAAAAGTATAAAAATAGGGTTAAATTTTCAGCGGGAATTAAGCCTATGGTTACTTTAGAAATAGGAACGACAAATGAAAGGCAGATTTTAAATGATGTGACAGAGTTTTTAAAAACTTTTGATGAGGTATTGAATAAAAAAATTTAATATTTGAGCCTGAGTATTATAAATACATAGATTTTTGACGATTTTATTGTTAAAAATCTATGTATTTTTTTATAAAATTTTTTAAGAATTTAGTGGGAAAGCTAATATATTATGTGATTATTTCTTATATAATATAATAAAAATAATAATTACTAATAATGAATAAATGGAAAATATATGTAAATAATAATTAAAAAGTATAGTTAAAATTAAAGTTAACAAACAAAAAGGAAGAGATTCATTATGAAAATAGGAGTTGCCTTATCTGGTGGAGGAATAAGAGGAATTGCTCATGCAGGAGTTTTAAAAGCTTTAGAAGATAACAACATAAAAATAGATATAATTGGAGGAACAAGTTCAGGCAGTTTAATTGCTGCTCTTTTTGCAATGGGATATTCCCCATATTATATTTATATTTTATTTAAAAGATATGCAAAAGACATGGTTAGTGTTGACCCAGCTCCTATTGCTCAAGGCGTTAGAGACTTTGTTTTAAATAAAAAATTAGGTTTAACAGGCTTTAATAGTGGTGATAATATAGAGATAGAGTATAATAATTTAGCGCTAAGAAAAGGAGTAAAAAAAATTGCTGATGTTAAAATTCCATTAGTTATTACTTCTGTAGATATAAAAAAAGCTAAAGAATATATTTTTACAAACAATATTCCAAATAGAAAAAGTAAAGATATAGAGTATATTGATAATATATCTATAGGTAAAGCTGTAAGAGCAAGTAGTAGTTTTCCAGGTATTTTTTGCCCATGTGAATATGAAAACAATAGTTTTTTAGATGGAGGAATATTAGATAACATTCCTGTTTTGGAGGTAAAAAAACAGGGAGCAGATAAGGTATTAGCTGTTAATTTCAAAGCAGATGACATTGATAAGGAAAGTAATTTAATGGATATAATAATGCGAACTTTAGATATAATGGGAAATAAAATATCAGAAGATTGTTTAAGAAAAAGTGATTTTGTACTTACTGTAGAAACAGATAAAACAGGTTTGCTAGATGTAAGTAAATTAGATGAATGTTATAAATATGGTTATGATTCTGTAATTAAAAATATTGATAAAATCAAAAAAATTTTAACATAAATTAACTTAATGTATCAATATTTTAAATAAAGAATATAATATATAAATTTAAAACAGAATTGGAAGTGTGTTAATTGGATATAAAGTATTTCGATAATGCAGCTACAACAAAAATAAAAGATGAGGTTTTAAAAGAAATGTTACCATACTTAATGGTAGAATACGGAAACCCATCTTCACCATATAGTCTAGGAAGAAGTGCAAAAAGAGCAATGGAAAATGCAAGGAAGAAAGTTTCTAATTTACTTAATTGTAGTGATGATGAAATTTATTTTACAAGTTGTGGCTCTGAAAGTGATAATTTAGCCCTTAAGGGTTTGAGTTATATACAAAAATATAAAAAAACAGGAAAAAACCACATTATTACATCAAAAATAGAACACCCAGCAATATTAAATACTGCAAAAACACTTGAAAAACAAGGATTCAAAGTAACATATATTGGTGTAGATAAAGAAGGTTTTATTAATTTAAATCAATTAGAAGAGGAGATAACACCTGAAACATTTTTAATTAGTATAATGTTTGCAAATAATGAAATAGGAACAATAGAACCAATAGAAGAAATTTCTAAAATAGCACATAAGCATAATATAATATTTCATACAGACGCAGTTCAAGCTGTTGGAAATGTTCCAATAGATGTAAAAAAGCTAGGAATAGATATGTTATCACTTTCTGGCCACAAATTATATGCACCAAAAGGGATAGGCGCTTTGTATGTAAAAAATGGAATAGAAATTGAAAGATTTTTAGATGGAGGAAGTCAAGAAAAAGGAAAAAGATCAGGAACAGAAAATATTGCAGAAATTGTAGCATTAGGAAAAGCATGTGAAATAGCAAATAAAAATCTGCCAGAATATATGCAAAAACTAAAAGGTTTTAGAGATTATTTTCTAAAAAATATAACTGAAAAAATACCAGAAGTAATAATAAATGGGAGTCTAGAAAAAAGGCTTCCAGGAAACTGTAATTTATGTTTTAAAAACATGGAATCAGGCGAATTATTACTAAAACTAGATGAAGTCGGAATATGTGCAGCAGGAAGATCTGCATGTTCTAGCTCAAACTCTATTCCATCACATGTATTAGCTGCAATAGGAGTCCCAAATGAAATTGCAAAAGGAGCATTAAGAATTACATTTGGAGACTTTAACACACAAGATGAAGTGGAATTTTTAGTAAAAAAATTAGAAGAAATTGTCCGATGAACTTTAGAGATGTTCCTATCAATGTCATTAAGTTAAGGCTAGAAGTATTGATATATCTTAAAATGTAGTGACGCGCAGTTTGGGAGGATGCAAATTACTATAGACCAGTCCAGCGCAACTTATCAAATTTTGAATTTATTACTATAGTTATTCATATGATATGTCCGACCAGCAAGGAACGGAATTTTAAGATATATCAATACTTCTAGCCTTAACTTAATGACATTGACGTCCCTATAGTTCACCTAAAGTTCACACAAATTGCCATTTTCCTCCGTCCACATTGGCAGAAATATTGCAAAAATAACAATCTTTATTGGATACAACTAATTGCACATCTTATTCCATCTACAGCAGCGGACATTATTCCTCCTGCATAGCCTGCACCTTCACCACAAGGATATATGCCTTTTATATTGGAATTTAATGATTCATCTCTTAAAATTCGAACTGGTGAAGAGCTTCTGGTTTCTACGCCTGTTAAGATGCTATCAGGGTTTGCAAATCCTTTTAATTTGGTATCAAAATTTAGTATTCCTTGTTTTAGTGTTTCAGAAACAAATTTTGGTAAAATGTCATTTAAGTTTGAAAGTGTGTAACCTGGGGTATAGCTTGGAGTAACAGTTCCTATTTTAGTAGATTTAACATTATTTAAAAAGTCTTCAAATCTTTGTACAGGAGCATTATAGTTTTGGCCACCAAGTTTAAAAGCAAGGTTTTCTAATTTTTTTTGAAAGTTAATACCTTCAAGAGGTGAGCTTTTTTCAAAATCTTCTGGAGTAACATTAACTAAAACAGCACTGTTAGCATTTTTTCCGTTTCTTGCAAAAGTACTCATACCATTTGTTACAATTTCTTTTTCTTCGCTTGAGGATGCAATTACTTGTCCTCCAGGGCACATACAGAATGTATAACAAGACCTTGCGGAAGGCAAATGGCAAGATAATTTATATTCTGCTGGTGGTAATTTTAATTTACATTTTGTACCATATTGAGCTTTATTTATTTCTTCTTGTAAATGTTCAATTCTAACTCCTACAGAAAAATTTTTGGGCTCTAAAAGTAGACCTTTTTCATATATTTTGTAAAAGGTATCTCTACTACTATGACCGATTGCAAGAATAACTGTGTCTGTATAAAATTCATTTATAGAATTATCTATCAAATTTTTAGTAATTACAGATTTAATTTTATTATCTGATATATTAAAATCAATAGCTTTAGTGTTAAAATAAAATTTTCCACCCATTTTAATTATATATTCTCTCATATTTTTTATAATATTAATTAGTTTATCTGTACCAATATGAGGTTTAGCAAGATATAATATTTCAGTAGGGGCTCCAAACTTTACAAATTCTTTTAGTACAACTTTGCAATATTTTGAATTAATTCCAGTTGTTAATTTACCATCTGAAAAAGTACCAGCACCACCTTCTCCAAATTGAACATTAGAATGCACATTAAGATTTCTGTTTTCTGTAAAATCTAAAATATCTTTTTGCCTTTCTTCTACATTTTTGCCTTGTTCTATTATAATTGGTTTTATATTATTTTCTATAAATGTTAAAGCAGCAAATAACCCTGCAGGTCCACTGCCTACTATTATAGGATTTTTAAGTTTATGAGTCAAATTAAAATTTACATTGTTACCATGATTAGTTATTATTTCATTTCTTATATTGTTTTGATTATTTACAACTTGTAAACTTAAATTATTATTTTCTTCGAGTTTTTCTATTTTACTATATTTATTTTCATTTTTAACCTTTACACAAATAGTGTAATTATAATGTATATCAAATTTATTACGTGCATCAATAGATTTTTTTATAATTTTCCAAGATAATACATCAGAAGAAACTATATTATATTTTTTTAAACATTTTTCAATTAACTTTTCATTTTCTAAATCTTCATAAATTTTTATATTATTTAATTTTAACATATTCTTACTCCAATATTTTTTATACATTATACTATGTTTTTATTAATTAGTAAATGAACTTTAGGGACGTTCTTTAAAGTTCATCTTTTGGATGAGTATTTTAGTATACTTTTTTATGATGTTTACTAATGTTTTCTAATGAATTTAGCAGAGTGACAAATTATGAACTTTAAGGAACATCCCTAAAGTTCATAAAAATTTTAAAAAAGTTGTAACCAAAATGTGAAAATGGTAAATATATAAATAGATATCTTAAATAAGGAGATTTAGATCTAAATTGAAAAATAGCATGAATATAGAAGAAATAATAAGAAAATATAGTAATTATGTGTATAAAATAATAAGTAATCAAATGCAAAATGAATTAACTTTAGAAGATAAAGAAGAAATAATATCAGATATATTTTTTATATTATGGAAAAATCAAAATGTGATAGACAAAAATAAAGATTTAAAACCATATATTGCAGGAATTACTAAGAATGTTATAAAAACCAAACTTAAAAATTGTGTTCCAAAATATAAAAATGAATGTGATATAGAAGATTTTCAAAATATTTTATATGAAGAAAAAACTGTGGAATTAAATATAGAAAAAGCAGAGATTTTTAATCAGTTAATACAAGAAATAAAAAAATTAGATAATAGTGAATACCAAATTTTGATTAATTATTATTATAAAGAGAAAAAGGTTAAAGAAATTGCAAAAGAATTTAAGCTATCTGAAAGTAAAGTAAAAATTACTTTATTTAGAATAAGAAAAAAATTGAAGAAATTGTTAAAAGAAAGAGGGATGTAAGGTTGAAAGATATGCAGTATTTAAATTATAATAATATAGAAAATATTATAAAAAATGTAAAGGAAAAAATAACTATATCTAATTTAGAGGAGGAGTGTATTATGAAAAAAAGCCAAAAAAGAAAGATTGTAAGTATTGCAGCAGCTGTTATTTTGTTATTTACAGGATCATTTATAACAGTAGATGCAGTAAGTAATGGTGAAATTACAAAAAGTATTAAAGAAACAATTAAAGCTCATTTGGATGAACAAATAAAAAAAGAAGTAGAAGTAGAAAATGTAAATGTACAAACAGATAGTAATGGAATGGAAATTATAACTTATACTTTAAAAGATGGGGGAATTTTAAGTATAAAGGGAGATAAGTGATGAATATTTTGATTTATTTTTAATTCTAAAATATTTTTTAAAATAAAATAGTATAAGATTTAATAAAAAATTTAACTATTGAAAAAAATACCTAACTTAGATATAATAAAAAAGGCAAAAGAACATTTTATAAAGAAAGGTAATTTTATGAGTGCAAAGCAATTTGAAAGGGAAGAATTATTAATAGGAAAAGAAAATCTAGAAAAATTAAAAAAATCAAAAATAGTAATATATGGTATAGGTGGAGTAGGTTCATTTTGCACAGAAGCATTAGCGAGGGCAGGAGTAGGAAACTTTACATTAGTTGACTATGATACTATAGATATAACAAACATAAATAGGCAAATACATGCGTTAAATTCTACGGTTGAAAAATACAAAGTACAAGTAATGAAAGACAGAATATTAGATATTAATAAAGAAGCAAATGTAGAAATTATTTTTGATAAAGAAAAAAGGCAAAATGAAGAAAATTTAATAGATAATTCTTTTGATTATGTTATAGATGCTGTTGATACAATTACTACAAAAATAAAACTAATTGAAAAAGCAAAAAATTTAGATGTATCAATTATTTCCTCTATGGGAACAGGCAATAAATTAGATCCTACAAAATTTAAAGTAGCAGATATTTATAAAACTTCTGTATGTCCACTATCTAAAGTAATGAGGAAAGAGTTAAAAAGGCGAAATATAAAAGATTTAAAGGTAGTATATTCAGAAGAAATTCCAAAAAAAATAGAATATAAACTTGAAGAAAAAAATAAAACAATAGGAAGTATATCATTTGTGCCATCTGTTGCGGGTTTAATTATGGCAGGTGAAGTTATAAAAGATTTAATTTTGAAGCCATGAAGTATAGAAATAAAAAATTGATAATACGAATTGTTTTGAAAACATTAAATTAAGTATTAAATTTTATAAGAGGGTATCTAAAAATGTCAAAGTAGACAAGATAACTATTCTCTGTCCACTTTGACATTTTTAGACACTTTCTTGGATTTTTAAAACACTTTTAATTTTTTTATAATTTTAATTTCATCAAATAAAGTATCAATAGCCTTTTTTCGTCTTTCATAACTTTGGCGATATTCTGCTAAAATTTGCTGATAATTTTCTTTAGTTTCATTTTTATCTAAAAATATTTTCATTCCTTCTAAATAGTAATTTTTCTTTTTATCAGTTTTTGCTTTATTCATTTTTTCTTCATATTTTTGGACTTCAGTTAATCTTTTTATATTTTCTTTTAAAGAATTAACATAGTCAAAAGTACAACTTATTTCATATTCAATATCATCTATTACAACACTCATTAAAGCCTTTACAATTATTGGGTTATCTTTTCCAAGTTTTGAATTTTCTGACATAACTTTTAAAGCATCAGATTTTTTTACTTCTTGAAGTGGTTTGGTATTTTCAATTAAAATTTTTAAAGTATCTGTTATACCAATATGTGATTTGTATTGCCTTTTACTTACAATTGCATCATATTCATCTGCAACACGAATTATTTGACCTTCATAAGGTATTTCTTTTTTTGTAAGACCTTTTGGGTAACCTGTTCCATTTAAGGCTTCATGATGGTAAATAGGACCTGCAGCGTAAGGTCTTAATTTTGGGTCATTCATACAAATATTATATCCTATGGTAGTATGTGTTTTCATGATTTCATATTCTTCATCTGTTAATTTACCGGGCTTTTGTAAGATTTCTTGAGGAATAAATTGTTTACCAATATCATGAAGGTATGCACATATTGTACAGTATTCAATAAATCCTTTTTGGCAATGTAACTTTTCACAAATACGGCAAGTTAAATTTGCAACATGTTCACAATGCTTTCTGGTAAAAACATCTAAACTACCTAAAATATTTAATTGGTACTGCATGGTTTTGTCTAAATTGTAAGACTTTAGACTGGTTGGGTCATAAAAATCAATTTCTTCTTTCATATACTTTCCTCTTATTTTTTAAAATTTATAATTTTATAATAACATTAAATTTGGTATAATGCAACAATTTATAACTATGAATTAAAAGACCCTAAGTAAAAGCTTGAAAAACCAATAAACATATGTTAAAATTTATAAATAAAAAATAAATGGAGGAATAACAATGTATAGAACTAAAAACTGTGGAGAACTAACAATAGAAGATGTAGAAAAACAAGTAGAACTTGCAGGCTGGGTCCAAAAAATTAGAAATTTAGGTGGAATGACATTTATAGATTTAAGAGATGAATATGGTATTACACAAATAGTCATAAATGAACAAATTCAAGCAAAATCTGATGAAAATGAAGTTTTAGATTTAAAACAAATAACAACAGAAAGTTGTATTCACATAGAAGGTCAAGTAGTAGAAAGAAGTAATAAGAATCCTAAAATGAAAACAGGAGAAATAGAAGTTATAGCAAATAAAATAGAAATTTTAGGGAAATGTAAAAACATTTTACCTTTTGAAATAAACACAAACCAAGAAGTGAGAGAAGATTTAAGATTAGAATATAGATTTTTAGACTTAAGAAATGAAAAATTGCATAACAATATTTTAATGCGTTCAAAAATAATAAAAGCATTTAGAGACAAAATGGATGAACTAGGATTTACAGAAATACAAACACCAATTCTTGCAAACTCTTCTCCAGAAGGAGCAAGAGACTATTTAGTACCAAGCAGATTAAACCCTGGTGAATTTTATGCACTACCTCAAGCGCCACAACAATTTAAACAATTATTAATGGTAGCAGGGTTTGACAAATACTATCAAATAGCACCATGTTTTAGGGACGAAGACCCAAGAGCAGACAGAGCACCAGGAGAATTTTATCAACTAGACTTTGAAATGAGTTTTGCAACACAAGAAGATGTATTTAATGTAATAGAAGATGTAGTGCCAGATGTTTTTGAAAAATTTTCAACTTGGAAGGCTGACAAAGGACCATTTATAAGAATACCATACAAAGAAGCAATGGAAAAATATGGTATAGATAAACCAGACCTTAGAAATCCATTAATAATTCAAGATGTAACAAAATTATTTGAAAAATCAGAATTTAAGGCATTTCAAGGAAAAACTGTAAAAGTTATAATTGTACCAGATGGGGCAAAACAAGGCAGAAAATTCTTTGACAAGATGACAGAATTTGCAACTCAAGAAGAAGTAGGAGCAAAAGGTCTAGCTTGGGCAAAATTAGAAGAAGATGGAGTTCTTCAAGGTGGAATTTCTAAATTTATAACAGAAGAAATAAAACAAATTTTAATAGAAAAATATGGTTTGCAAAAAAATTCAAGTATGTTTTTCATAGCAGACGAATTTGAAAAAGCTCAAAAAATTGCAGGACTTATAAGAATAGAGTTAGGAAAAAGATTAGACTTATTAGAAAAAAATGTATATAAATTCTGTTTTATAGTTGACTTTCCTATGTACGAATTATCAGATGAAGGAAAAATCGACTTTAGTCACAACCCATTTTCAATGCCACAAGGTGGAATGAAAGCACTAGAAAACGAAGACCCATTAGATATACTTGCATATCAATATGACCTAGTATGCAATGGCTATGAAATGGCATCAGGAGCAGTAAGAAATCACAATCCTGAAATAATGGTAAAGGCATTTGAAATAGCAGGATATACAGAAGAAGAAGTAAAGCAAAGATTTGGAGCATTATATAATGCTTTCCAATATGGAACACCACCACATGCAGGAGCTGCTCCAGGATTAGATAGAATGGTAATGCTTATAGAAGATTCTCAAAATATAAGAGAAGTTATAGCATTTCCAAAAAATAAAAAAGCAAGAGATTTATTAATGAGAGCACCATCACAAGTAACAGAAAAGCAACTAAAAGATGTTCATATAATGGTTAATCTGGGACAGGTCCGGACTGACCAAAAATGGTTAACTTGGGACAGGTT
>CAKNNA010000038.1 GCA_930989765.1 uncultured Clostridium sp.
TTCCAAGCTATAAATGATTATATAGATAAAAAATATAGAGTGGGAATTTATGGACCGAGAGAGGTTTGTAGAAGAGTAGAAAAAGCTGGATTATGTGTAAGTAGTTTTGTGGCTGATATGTCATCTGGATATAGTTGTAATATTGGACGAAAGATTCCGGATAATTGGAATTATGACCAATACAAAGAAATAGCTGATATTTATGGAGATATGGATATTGATAAAGTAACATATAGTGGAAGAATAGAGCCAACATCAAACCTTTCTGTGGATGATACTTCTAGTACAAGTAATATTAATAAAGAAACATATAATTTTATAAAAAGAATATATGATGAAATCATTAATATTAAAGGAAACATAGGAATAATGGGAGCAAATTTGGAAACATTAAAATATTTAGCGTATCTAACATATGACAGTTATGCATGGGATTTACTAGTAGGTTATGATACAAGTCTCATTAAGAAATTAAAGGAAAGACTTATTGAAAAAGGTGATGAAAGAAATTTAGTAATTTATTCTAAAGACTATAATACATATATTACATTACCACATTTGGCTGTTTCAACATTAATGCTTTTTAAAAACCAAATAGGATTTCCAACTGTAAATGGTATAATAGTAGATTTATGTAGCTGGGCAGGAGACCTTTTAACATTTGCTGGAAGTTTCGAAAAAGCACTTAAGGATGGTAAATATAAAGAGGAAGATTGTAGTATTGATAAATTAACAGAATTAATAATCGATGACAATGAGTTAAGCTTTGGATTAGAAGATTTAGTTCAAGATTTTGATGCTTGGGTTTTATTTAAATTATTAAATGACAGACCTATAAATGAAGTAATAGAAGAATATTATAATAGTGATAATACTAATAGAGTCAATAATTTCATTAACAGAAGAATGGCATATGGAGCTTATCCAGATACCATTGTAGACAGTGATTCTGCAAATACAAAATTATACAAACTCGCAAAATTTTATTTAGAGCAAGACTCTAGTTTTGTAAATGAGATAATAATGCAAATATTCCAGGCTATAAATCCACCAGAATTTACAATGATTGAAGAATTAGCAGACAAAATTGCTCACGCATTTGCGAATAAGTTGACATCATTATAAATAATGGAGTATAATTTAATGAAATTTATTATAAGGAGAAAATATGTTTAAACACAAAAAAACTATTTTTAGAATACTAGTTATTATATGTATATTGAGTTTAATACCACTAGTTATAGAATTGTTCACAATATTAACCTCGGAATATATTATGATATGTTCAAAAGAAGATAAAGAATATATACAAACTATATCGCATACTAATTATGATTTTAAAATAGCTATACTAGATGTTGAAGGTTTTATGAATCCATACAGTAATGCTAAAATAATAATAAATAATGTATTACCATATCCAACGATTATTGGTGAAAAAAAAATAATTGAAAATAATTCGGACAACATAAAAAATATTGTCAGTTCATATATAGAAACTCATTCTAATAAATTATTAGTATTAGGAGTATGCGTGGTACCATACATCATTCTATATACAGTAACTTATATATATATAAAAAGTATTAAATATAATAAATCTAAAAATGCATGATTTTTAAAATTGTGATAAAGAAGATGTTGTATAAAAAAATGACAAAAAACTGTAATAGTAAATTGTATCATAAAAAAAGTAAATAGAACTTTTATAATGTTGAACTATAAATGCAAATACTGAAAAGCAGGCTTAAAGCCTGCTTTTTTCGATTATATATTAAAAATTTTTTCTAGAATAGGAGTTAAATTATCTTTGGAAACAGGCTTTAGTATATAATCATCAAACCCATCCTCACTTATAAAATGATTCTTTTTATTGGAAGTTGTATGAATAACTACAGGTGATGAAAAACCTTTTATTTCTCTTAATCTTTTTAAACATTCTGAACCTGTTCCATCTTTATAAATATTATTGCTAAAAATAATATCATACTTTTCACCATATTCAATTTTCTTTATTAAATATCTACTACTTTCTGCTATATCAACCGTAAAGCCCAATTCTTCTAAAACAGCTTTGGTATTACTAGAAGATGGTAAAAAATAATCACCAATCAAAGCAGTTTTTCCTTTATATTTTTTATTTATTGAGTCTTTTTGACTTTCTTTAATTATTCTATCTTTCAGAGTATTATATTCTTTGATATAAAAAGAACATTTATCTCCAACTTCTAAAAGCTTTTTTTCATCTTTCGACAACCTGGAAATATATTTTTTTCTTTGAAATAGTATAAAAATTACTAAAAAAGCAATAATAATGAATAAAACATAAATCAAATAATACAATTAGTACACCTCCATTCTATGTAAAAATAAAGATACTTACTATAAAATTTATCAATTCAAACTTCCGAAGTAGTCGTATGTTAAATGATTTCCAAACATAATACAATAGTGGTAAGTTTAAGTCAAGGGGGGTGGCAAAAATACTTACTAAAGCAAGGCAAATATTGGCGAACAATATTGTCTATTATAGGGTTAAGAAACGGTTGGTCGCAAGAAAAATTTGCAGAACTATTAGGCACAAGTTCTGGCTATGTTTCTGAAATGGAAAATGCGAAACGCAACATTTCTATTGACTATATAGATCATATCGCAAATATTTTTAAAATTGAGCCACACGAATTATTAGTTAATCGTAAACCCGTTGAAATCAGACGAATTGATAGAGGTAAGAGATAAAGGCACATTTCTCTTACCTTTTTATAGTAAGTGAAAATATTATATCACATTATTTAAAATCATACTTATATTTTTATAGTTTTTATATCTACTTTATGTTTGAATTTATAGTTTTTATCTATAACAATATATAGTCAGAAACTATATATTTACACCAAAATTAGAGTTGCTATATATTTCATTTTTCTTCTGAAATTTAATATACTAATAAACGGGGTGAGTTTATTAGTGGCAAATTTGGATAATAGTATAGTAGTAGGTCAAAATGTCAGAGAAATTAGAAAAAATCTCAACTTAACACAAGAAGAATTTGCAGAAAAATTAAATATAAATGCACAGTTTTTATCGCAAATTGAAACAGGAAAAGCCGGAATAAGTATTGATAATGCTATAAATATATGTAATACAGCAAATTGTTCTTCTAACAAGTTGTTTAAAAACTTAATAAAATCACCAGACAATATAGACAATTATGAGCTTTTATCAGATAGAGATAAAAATGTAATAAATGAAATGATTAAAATTCTACTAGATACAAAATAAATATGAAAAAAGCTAACAATATATGAGGTATATCGCTAGCTTTTTTATGTTGAATATAAAGTTAAGTATCTTAAAAAATTTTACAAAGTATGAGTTTTTAATGGCAAGTTTCAAACTAAACTCATTAAATATGTATAGATAATTTTTTAGTTATCTAATTTACTTATTATTTTATCAATTTGTTCTTTTTGTTCTTTGGATAGTGTGGCTTCCCCATTGCTTTGTGATGTGATATGGTATTCATTATCAAATATCTCAATTCCGTAAACGACAAAACCATTTTCTTCCTTGCTATTATATTGGATATAATAAGTAGGAAGACCATCGCAAGTTTTAGAATCAAACTTTAAACTATCTATAATATTAAATATTTCATATATTTCTTCTTGATTTAGAGTATATTTTTTATATTCTTTCATTGGAGTTTCAGAAACCAATCCTGTTGTTTGTAAATCGATTGTAGTAACTTTATCGTTAATTTCAATGTTTGACTTTTTATCTCTTAAAAGTTGTACTCTTACTACTTCTTGCAACGGAGTGGGACTAATAGAAGTTATAATTTCATCGGCAAAAGTAATTGATATAATATCTCCTTCTTTCAAATCAGAAATACCAATTTTTTGTCCTTGCCAAGTCATATCTATACTATCAGTTACTTTAAATGTAAAATCACCTCTATAATTTATATCGTTTACTTCTAATCCTTTTACATTAAGATGAAAACTACCATCATTATACTGCTTTATACTTTCTATATTTGCATAAAATGTTTGACCATATATTTTACTAATTGCCAAATCATTTTTTGGTGCATTTTTTTGTCCAACAAACAAGCCAACAACAAAGCTAATACAAATTGTAATTATAAGTCCTATTAAAATGAATATTGTTTTAAAATTTTTCATAACTATCACCTCATTTTTATATTTTTAATTTATACTATGTGATACAACATTTTCTATTACATTATTCTCTACTGTTACTACTGAATCTTCAGAAAGTCTGTTTTCATTCTGTATCATTTCATCATCAAAGTTATTTCCATTAGAATCAACATAAACTATTCGATATCCTTCATAATTATTGATAATATAGTTTACAAATTCCTCTACCTTTTCTTTGCCTATGTAAAATGCCTTTCCTGTATCAAGAATGTTTGTTACTAAGTATCCTTCTTCTGTTAAACTACAACTAATATTTTTATAGCCTAATATTGGAATGTCAACACCTATCTCAATTACTGTGTTATATACAAGACTATCAGTATGTATATTTTTTAAAGAGGTATCTGAGAATAGCATTGACCATATTATTTCATCATCTACATCTGAAAATTCGATAGTATCAAAATGATGGTTACCTTCACTATCTGTATAATTATATTTATAATCTATTGTTCCAAAAGATACAATTTCTCTTAAGTTTAAGTCTTTTATAAAATCCTTTAAAGTGCTTGGTTTGTAATAAGCGTTTATATATGAATAAAATTCAGATGTACCTTCAAATTGTAGAGCAATAGCACATTTTGATGATATAGAGTTTATAGAATATAAAGAAGCGTTTTTGGTATATGTCTTCTCTGCGTAAATATCATAGCCGATTAATGTTGTGCTACCTAAATTGTTTCCAATATTGGCTGCTGGGACTTCTCCATATTTGCAATCATAAGTAGAACCATCATATTCTACTATTGAAAATTGTTGACAAATTGTTAAATCATCCCATCTGGGAACTATAGCTATACTATCTTGCGTTAAATTATTAGCATATATTTCCTTAGTTGGCCATTGATTACCATTATATGCTATTTGTTGTTCTTTTGTTTTAAAAAAATTTACTTGACTAATACCTACTGTTGCAATAATTATTACACATAAAGGAATTAAAGCGTATCTAAATTTAAAACTTTTCATAGAACTCACCCCTTCTACTTTTGATAGAATTGTGTCATAATTTTTCTGCTTATCAAAATCTTTGTCTATCTCTTTTTTTATATTATTGAACACTCATATCACCTTCTTTCATCATTTTTTCTTTAATCTCTTTTATTGTTCTATATAAAATATTTTTTACTTTAGATTCACTTATATTTAATTCAGTTGCTATTTGAGATATTTTTAAATCTGAATAATAATATAAATAAAATACTTTTATAAAAATTATATTTTTTTGTTTAATGTAATCCCAGACTTCTTTTGCATTAAGTTTTATAACAATATCTGCTTCAACATCTATATTAGATGGAAGATCCATTTCGTATTCTTTAATTTCAGAATTGCTAAAAGTAGACCAATTTTTTAATTGATATAATAAACCATAATGTCTTTGAATCTTTTTTTTGGCTATTCCTATTATATAATTCTGATAATTTTCTAATGTAATATTTTTTTTTGTTTTTAATATTTTGTATAACTCAACATATGTTTCTTGTAATAAATCATTTACATCATCAATGTTAGAACATTTACATAAGATATATCTTAATGTGTAAGTATATGTATTATTATATATTTCTTCAAAATTTTCTAAAGATAATTGAGAACTCATTTTTATCCCCCTTCACTATATAGTGTTTATTTTTTAGAAAAAAGTTTCATTTTTTTATATAATAGCATAAAAATAAAATAAAAAATAGCCTACCTCATAAAATAAGGAAGGCTATCGGTACATTCTTTTTACACAAATTAAGCAACTTTATCTAATCTGTACAAGGTTAAAAAATCATCTTTAAAAATATCTCTGTAATCTCTGACATATTTTATTTCTAAATTATAACCAAGTGGTATTAAATCTCTAAAAATTCTATTTATAATATAATCTAAATTTTGATTATCTGCAGAACGAACTGTAAAAATAATATTTTGTATATTAGTATTATCTATTGCTTTTAATATCTGATATGAATTGCTAATACTAGAAAAAGAAATTATTGGTACATTTAATATTGCTTTTATAAGATTACCTAACAGCAAATCATCTGTTAAGATAACTGTTTTAGTATCGGATGTTATATTATTTTTACTAATCCAATTTTTAGTAGCTGTACCATTGATTTTGCCATTACTAGAAAACCACATATCTGTTATACCATTGTACTCATTATCTAAGTGTATTGATAATGCTTGTATTCTTTTTTGTTCATCAAATAATGGAATAAAGAAACCGCGAGGTGCAGAAAAAGTCCAGCACCAGTCCTCCTCTTGAAAAAATCCTGGAATACCAGCTAAATCATATTTTCTTTTTAAACTGTTTGCTATTAACCTTCTTTTAATTTTTTTCTTAGGAATAGAACGATACATTTGTGCATCAATAGTACTATTTAAAAAGCCGATTCTTTGTAAGTAACTTTTATGATGGCCTTCTAAATTTAGCATATTTAAAAAATCTCTATAAACCATATCTCTTGTTTCAATATTGGCCAATTCATTGACAGGACTTATTGTTATATTAGACCTCTCCATTGAAAAACATTCTCTATCTAACAATTCTCTATAAGCTGTTTTATTATCAATATTTCTTAATCTTGCATATAGACCAATACTAAAACCACCTTCACCACATCTACTGCAACAGTATTTATTACTTTGTGGATTTAGACTTAAAGTTGCAACTTTAGATAATTTATTATAGCCGACAAAATGGACAAATTGCTTTTATTTCTGGCCCACTATTATCAGTTATTTCTAAAGATAAATGATATGCTACATTTAAAATGTTAATATGTCTTTGCACTTCTATAAAATCTAATTTATTCACAATTTTCACCATCCAATATTTTATATAGTTTTATTTCTAATTCTTCAATTTGATAAATTTGCTTTTTATATTCTTGAATTGTGCTATTTTTATATTGCTCAAAAGATTTTTCATCGTTGAATATAAATTTAATATTTTGGGGTAAGTCTTTATATTCTCCTTTTAAAGTTTCCTCTAAATTCACATATTTTACTTTGCTATCGTTTAATGCTTCAATAATAATGTTTAAATCGCTTTTATTAAATTTTAATTTATACATATATTCCACCTTCCTAACTGGCAATTCGTATGTTGCCATTATTATAATAATCTTCTAAATTTTTTATAAAACTGTTTGCACATTTTTGTATTTTATCTCCTAACTCTAGGAGTATTTTTGTATCTCCTTCGGTCCACGATGTTATATATTCAAAACTGCACATTGAAGTATCTAAATCAAAATAATCAGCTACAATAAATGCAACTGATTCAACAAATGTTTCAGATAAATTTCTATTTTCTTTATAATCGAAGTCATCATATAAAGCATGAGTTAGCTCATGAAGTAATACTGATACTTTGTCATCAATAGATAATGTATCTTCTAGTACAATATGTTGTTTTGTTTTACTCCAATAACCTTTCTCGGATCCAGCAATATTTTCTTCTAATATTGGATATGGAGAAAATGACTTTAAAAATTCCAAAAACTCCTTTTTATCATTACTATTTAAGCTATCATTTGAAAGAGGTAATGGTTTTCCATAAGTTTGTGAAATGTCATATACATAAGTATATCTATATGTAAGATATTCTATTTTTTCTTCTTGTTTTGTATCTTTATCTTCGGAATCTAATAAACTATCTTGTCCTTCTAATTTCTTTTTAGTATAGCTTCTTTTTATAGGATAAATAATTTGTATTCCTTTTGCACCCTTTTTTAAGTTTCTACCCATAGACTTCCACTTTGCAAACCCTGCGACTCGCGTTGCTTCCTCCATTTGTGAAAATATAAGCAATACATTGTTAAAGCTATAATTGTGAAAGTTTTTACTAAATTTTAAAAATTTTGCATATTCACCACTATTTACGATATTCTGTACACCTTCTACAATTTTATTAAAAAGTTCCTTTGTTTTATTTTCCTTATTATCTGTTTTTGACATATCTAAGCCACTCCTTTCAATACTTTTTGTTCCCATTTATTTATAAAAGCTAATTGCTTTTTATCTGGACTTTTGTTATTTTTTGTTCTACTTTGTACTACTTTGTTGTTTTTTACTTCAATAGTAACTAATGACTTTTTAGGCTTTCTTATATCTCTCATAAAATAAATATCACATGTTCCAGCGGCATATTTTTCAGCATAAGTTCTTACACAATTATTTTGTTGTTTACTTTCATCTTTAAGCGATTCTACTGTAAGTGCTGGAAATATGATAAATTTATTATTTAGATATTTATTTATAGATAATTCTTTTCCTCTTTTAATTATTGCTTTTTTCATAAGCTTGTTGCATTGAACCTTATATTGCTTAGATAATTTATCATGTTCTATTTCTAAATCTTTTGGAAAAGCATATTTATTATTTTTTAAATCAAGACCTAAAAGTTTTGCGAATCTTAAATAATCGGAGTATAAATATGTATCTACTTTTTCTCGACACATTTTAGAATACTTTATAAAACGATTTAAACTAATGTATTCTGCGATTTCCTCTAAATTTGTTGTATTGCTAACATAAGATACATAATTTTCTAAATAATGTATTTTTCTAATGTTCTTTTCTTTCAATAGCCTCAAAATTTTTAATTGAGTATATGTTATATTATGCTTTTTCATAAAGTCATAATAATCTTTTGAAATTCCAAAAATTTTTTGAAAACTACCGAAATTTTTGAACTCGTGAGTTTTTTGAGCTAAATTATATAATTTCATTTTACAAAGCATTTCTACTATTGGCATTTGTTCCTTTTCTTTTAGTAATCGCAATAAATCAATATAGGTAGAATGTTTTGCAATATCCCATATACAAGAGTATTTATATTCTGTATCTTTTAAGAGCTTTTTTATATTATTTGGAAATACTATCGAATAATCAATAAGTGAATAACCTCTAGTATATTGCCTCCATTTTTTATCATTTATGTAATATCCATTATCATGATATATGTAAATGTATTGTTGACATTTTGAAACTCTTTCATTTACATATACATCTCTATAGTAATTATCTGTAGGTATTTCTCTTGCAAATTCGGCAACAGAAGTATGATGCTCATGCATTGCATCTATTACAGTTTTTAGTTCAAAATATCTTATTACAAAAATATTATTTACTTTGTCTAAAATTGAAATGTAATCTTTAAATGCTTTATATTTTAAATTAGATCTTCTAATCAAATAAGTATTATGACAATTAGGACATCTTACTTCTTGATTTATTTTCTTTTTGCTAATAAAGTAACTCTTACAATTAGTACAAAAGCATTTGTTTTTAGCTGACTTTATAATTAAGTTATGATATACAGCTTGTTTATCCACAAAATTATCCCAACCATTAGGAAATGATGGTGTATCATCTAATATTTTTAAAATTTCTCTATGAGCTTTTTTAATATATCCCATTATGCCACCTCCGAAAAGATAGAAATTTGAGCATTTTTTTCTTCTTCTTTTTTCTGCTCTTTTTCGTCTTGCTGAGTTTCATTTTCAGCTTTTTTTACAGGTGGTGGTGATACCTTTTTTTCTTTTATACCTAATTCTTCATTACTATGTTTAAAATAATTAGCAGCCCATAAGCAAACAATTCTATCATTTACCATTGCTACATTGCCCTGTTTTACAGTTCTTGCTTTTTCATAAACATACTCATACATACCTTTTATAGTCTTTTCTTTATTATCAAATTTGTCCTGTAATTCTGGCAAATCCTTTATCTGATTAAAAATAGTATAAACATTAAAATTATTCATTTCCATAACTTCTTGTTCTAATCTCTTTAATCCTTCCATATTTTTCATTCCTTTCAATTTTTAATTTGTTTAAATCTTTGAAAAAGTGGATTATTTACTTTTTCCTTTTCCATATATGATTTATAATTGTTAATTCCATACCTTTGTTGTTTTAGTTGTCTTTCTTTTTGTACTTCTTCTAGTAATTGTGGCAATTCATCATAAGTATAAAAGAAAGAGATAAGATTTTTAAAATAAATAATCTTATCTCCGTTATAATCTTTTACAACATTGAATCTGTAATGATACTTCTTTTTGCCACTATGATCGGCAATGCGAATACCACAACAAACACCGAAATCCAACTTCAAATAAATAGAGTTAGTAGTTACAGCATTATACCTGTGTACAACAAATCCAAGCTTTAATAGTTCTTCTATTAGAACTTTTGCTATCTGCTTTTCATTCATTATGCAACTTCTTCAACTTCTGCAAAATTTATATATCTATCTCTATCAATTTGTCTAATTATAGTTTTCATATATGGTTTTATTTTTTCGATTTCTGCTTCTGGAACATTTACCCTTGTTACCATTGCCACTTTTAGGCCATACTTAGTTGGTGCTTCAATTAAATCTCCAACAGATAATCCTTTATTAGTATAATAAGAATATTCTTTTCCTTGAAATACTCGAGGACAAAAATTGTCCTCATACTTAACCATTATAATATTCGTTTCCATTAAAAATTAACTCCTTTCATAATAAAATTAAAATGGTAAATCGTCTGCACTATCAAAGAGTCCGTCTATATTACCTGTTGTATCAGTTACTTGTGTATTATTGCTATTGTTTTGCCATAAAATGCTTTCATCAGCTTTTTTCTTACTATCTGCAAAATATATTTCTTCAGCAATTATTTCACTAATGTATTTTTTTGTACCATTTTTATCTTCATAACTACGGTTTTTTAATCTGCCTACAACATTTACTTGAGTACCTTGTGAAAGATACTTTTCACTAAAATCAGCTAGTTTAGAGTAAGCAACAATATTTATAAAATCTGTTTCTCTTTCTTCTCCTTGTTTTGCAAATCTTCTATTTACTGCTAATGTAAATAATGCAATTTTAGTATTTGTTGTTTGTGAGTATCTAATTTCTGGTGCTTTAGTAAGCCTACCTAATAAAATAACTTTGTTCATATAATTTACCTTCCTTTCAAATTAATTTTCTCTTACTACAATAAATTTAAGTATTTCATCTGTAATTCTATAAATTCTTTCTAGTTCAGAAATACTTGTTGGATTAGCATTAAATTTAATTAAGTAGTAGTAACCTTTTTTGTGCTTATTAACTTCATATGCAAGAGTTTTCTCGCCTAAATCTCGTTCTTCAGTAATTGTTCCATTTTCTAAAATATATTTTTTTACTCTTGCTATTACATTATTTCTTTGTTCTTTAGTAATCTCATTGTTAATTATCATAACTGTTTCATATTTATTCATAAATAGATCCTTCCTTTCATATTAGGCTACATCTTTAAAAAGATATTTTTTATTGTATTCTCTGTTTTTTTCTTTCATAATCCTTTGAGAAAAATAGTATTCTTCCAAAAACTCATCTTTGTATTTTTCTATTTTTCTTTTATGTTTAGATAATTTAAACATATTTGTATATCTTCTTAAATCTCGCCTTTTCATTGATATTCTTTTATTATTTTTAATTGAAACTACAATAAAAGTACCAAAAATAATTGAGCCTTGATAAATTCTATTAAACTCATCATTTGATGCATCTTGATTTGCATAAATCATTGTATTTTCATTAACTTTTATTTTTAATAAATTTTCTCCTATAAAAGCTTTAATAAATTTTAAACTTGCTGGAATTTTTAATTTTTGCACTTCTTTTCCAGGCATTACTAATAAACATTTTATTTTCATATGTTTCCCTCCAATAATTTAATTTAAGACTATGCAGCAACCTGCATAGCCTCACTTGACTTATAATCTGATATAGTTAAATCTTTTCCTTTTTCAACTCTAGCAATAAGAATTTGTGTGCCATTTGAATAATCTTCAATAAAGTTATAATCAGCACAGCTCTCACTATCATCAATAAATAAAGGAAAATTTGTTTTTGCAACTATATTTAGCATATTGCATAATTCTAAAGAAGTGGCAATAGTTTCAGAACGAGATATACTTTTTAGTTCATTGCCATTATATAAAATAATAAAATCCTCTTTAATAACTCCATCCTCTTTTGAAACCTTGTAATATTTGATGCTGACATTTTTTAGATGTTTAGTTGCAAATTTCATTTTTTCTTCAATATAGTTAATATATAACTTTTGTGCTACATCTTTTGTCTCTTTAATATTTTCTAGTAACTTTGAGCATTCCATAATTTGACTACTAAAAAGAGAAATATCATTTTCTGCACCATCTATAGTGTGTTTTTGTGATAAAATAGAACTATTAAATCTTTCGATTTCTAGTTGCTCTTGTTCTAGTTCTTGAATTTGAGACCTTAATTCTTCTATATGTTTTTCTCTTTCCAAGTTCGACTTGCTTTCTAGTGCGTGAAGTTTACACCTTTCCGTTGCATGTTTGCTTTTTAAATCCATAAGCTCTATATCTAGCTTTTGTTTTGATTCAAATGCTATTTCCAATTCTGTTCTCATATTATTAATTGTAATCAGTTTACCTTCTGGATTTAGCACTTGTTTACAAGTAGGGCAATATGAAACAGGCTCAGCTTTTAGTTGTAAATATTTTTGCTTTCCAGCTTTCATATTCGTTGTTAGATCTTGTATTTGTTTTTCTTTATCTGCTATTTGGTTATTAAGGTCATTTACAATATTCTCTTGTCTAGTTTTAGTAAATGTGTTTTCTGCTTCTAAACTTGATAATTCCATTCTAGCAAATTTTAATTCTTCAGCTTTTTCAAATGTTTTTTCTTCTTCAATTACGGTAGAATTAATAATATTTTGTGCATATTCAATTTTACCTTGTAAATTTCCTATCTTTGTCTCCGTTATTCTTTTGTTTTCATTTAATTCAGAAATAAATTCTAAAATATTTTTGGGACAACTTTCTAAAAGAGCTTTTTCAGTATTATCTAATTTGTCATAAACAATACTTATATCTATCTCTGGTAAATACTTGTCTAATAGTTCTTTTTGTTCAGCAGGTTTTTTTGATATGAAATAGTTTGGATTTAATATTGATAAAAATAATTTTTTATCACCATAAAAACTTTGAATGTCTTTTTGAGTAGCTGTTTTACCATCTAACATAATAAAATTTTTAGAGTTATCATATTTGTTTTTATACCTTACTAAAATATGAGGGATATTAAAATTATCTGTAAAATGTAGTTCTACTAAGCAGTCATCAGAGTTTTTATTTCCAAGCCATTCTTTTTCATCTCCAGTTAAATTAGTTCCAAGAAATCCCCATATAATTGCATATAAAATATTGGCTTTTCCTTTTGTATTACCACCAGTAATAGAAGTAATGTCATACAAGTTTGTCTCAAATGTTTCTTTATTTTTTCTAAAGCCTATTGTTTTTATATAATTAATTTTCATTGCTATTACTCTCCTTTAAATTTTCTTAAACATTCTTCTTCGAGCCAGTCTTCTGTGCCATCTTCAAACCTTACATTATAATCCAGAAAAAATGGATCTCTGTTAATGACAATAGCTGTTTGATTTATATATTCCTTTTCATTGCACTTGCCAATACCATTTACAATAACTTTGTCTTTTGCCTTAAATTTACTAAACATTGTATTTCCAAACCTTAGAGTATTCTTTTAGAATATCTGTATTGATTAAACAAGTATCAATGGTTTGTGGGTTATTTGTATATAAGGTATCCGCAACAAAAGAATTACATGGCCTACTAAATAGCACTTCATCAACAACTTTTAGTTTTTTCAAAAATTTCGTCATATGAGAATTTTCAGAATAGTTTTTAATAGTAGTAATATGTTCACTATAAGCACTATAAATATCATAAACGGTACAAGTTGCAATAGGTCCATCCTCTAAATTTTCAATAGAAATGGCCATTGCTTTATTATCAGCTACATAACTTCCTACTCTAAAATAACAATTTTTATAATCTTTATATGTAAAAGTTTTCATTTTTTTAATCTCCTTTCAAATTTTTCTTGCTTCAGCATTGTTTTTTATTAAAATATTGCATATAATAAATATAAATGATTTACTTAAACATTTTTGTAGTGGCATATTCCCTTATGCTGCTACATTTTTTGGACATTTTTGAACAAATTTAATATCATTTGCAATAACTAATTTTCCAGCTGTTTTTAAGTCTAAAATTAAAGTAGTACCTGTATCACATTGCAGAAATTCTTTTATAAATTGAGGTGCTATTACTGCATCTATTGTTACATTGTTCTGGTCTACAAATGTTCCAAATTGATATTTTGTTAGTTTACCATCCTTTTTTAATTCTTTTTCATAGCTCTCAACTAAAACATAATAGTTTTTAAATGGATTTTCAGCATTATCTTGTGAATTAGTAATTGATGCAGTATCAGATTCTTGCACATTTTCTATGGCAGATGATTTAACATTTGGGGTGATTTTTTTATCTTCATTGTCTGTATTATTTGTTTTATCTGCTTTAGTTGAAATATTTTCACTTTGCGTTGGAGTTTGAATAGGATTATCCACATTATTTGAAACGTTTGTGGAAAATTGTTCTTGTTTTTCTGTTAAATTGTTTGAATTAAATTCCTCTTTTCTAACAATGTCGAGAATATAGTTCTCAAAAGTTTTACCTTCTTTATTTGTTTGAGTTTCTTTCTTTAAGAATAAATAATAATCTCCAATTATAGGATGACCTAGATATTTTTGAAATTCAATATATTCTTTAAGCCTAAAAATTGAAGTATAGCCAGTAATTTTCATAGTCCAAATTCTATCTTGGCTAATGTCTGGAAGTAAAAATTTTAAATTCCCCTCATATGAGCAGGCTGGTCTTTTTCCTTCTTCAGCAATTCTGTATTTACATTCAGCAGAACATTCTACTGGTGTCCACTTACCTTCAATTTTTTGTTTTCCTTTGTCCTGGTCATAGTTACAATAACATATAAGCCCACTTTGGTTATATCTAGCATTACGAATGGATAATGGGTCTTCTGTAAAAAACTTTATATGTAGCATTTGGCTCTGCGGATATTTTTCATTAAATCTATTTCGTAAAAAAGAAAGTGTTTCATCCTTTACTTTGGCAATGAAATATCCATGATCTACAACTTTTTGTTTCCTTCCATTTATTTGTTTTTCTCCGGTGTTGTATTCTACCGGCAAGTGGTAAATTAAAATTTCTTGTTTGTTCCATATTTTTTCTTCCTTTCATTATAAAATTTAAGCTACAGCTAGCTCTTGTAGATAGTAGCAATTTTCCTTTAGTTTAATTAAGTCAATAGAATAGATAGGGTAAAATACAT
>CAKNNA010000039.1 GCA_930989765.1 uncultured Clostridium sp.
TTTTTTATTTTAACATGTCCTTATCTTTTTTGTCTAATTTATTATAACCGATCCACAATATATATTTGATAAATTAGAGAAAATTGAAATATCCTAAGGTTAGGATATTTCTGCATTTCCTCTGCATATTTTTGCTATTTGCAGAGGACTAGAAAACTTGTTTTTCTATGTGTTTACGAGATACACTCTGTATCTCTTTCCTGCCTTTTGAAAATTTTATAGCAAAACCAATTTTTATATAAGGAGAATTTTATAATGAAAGATAAAATAGAAATAAATAAAATAGAAGTTAACAAAGAAAACCAATTAGATGATTTATATAATAATAGTGCTTTCACATTAGAAGGATTTGATACCTCAAAAGAAAATATAGATAAATTAATAGAATGGATAGACCAATGTGGAGGAGTTAAAAATCCAGTTTCTATATATATCACAAAAGGTTCATTTATGAATAACAAATATGGACTAACAAAAGATAATGCCTATCCAGAAGATTTGAACATAGTAAGTATAAAATTAGAAGATATAAAAAATATATTTAGATTATCAGTTGCAAGGTTTGAAATTGGTGCAAGGTGGTTTAGTGATATTGTAGATAATAATATAGAAAGGCAAAATCAAATAAATGGAATTGAGGATGAAGAAGAATTTTAGAAGGAGTAATTGCTTATGAAAGATAAAGAGGAAGAAGCTAAAAAGCAAACAAAAAGTGAAAAAGTATATGCAGTAATACCGAAAACTTTAAAAGAAAAAGTAGTAAGATATAAAGCCAAAACTAATATGAGTGAAAGTGAAATTGTAAATGTCGCATTAAATGAATTTTTTAAAGTAAAGATGTTAAAGGAAGATGTAGATGATATAACAGAAATAATGGCAAAAGCAATAGAAAAACAATTAGGAAAAAGATTTGAAAGAACAATAGCTTTGCAAGCTAAAAATGCAAAGGCATCATATTCTTCTTTATTTTTGCAAGCATATTTTTTATCAAAGATATGCGAATCAGAAAATAGTAAAGAGTTCTTAAAAGAAAAAATAGAATTAGCAAATAAATTAGCTTATGGAGTAGTTAAAAATAAATTTTTAGATGAGGACATTAGACAAATGATACCAGATGATTTGAATTTTGATAATATTATGTAGGAGTAATAAATGGAAGTAGATAAATACAAGGGTGGAGTTATTTTTAAATGGTTAAATAAGAATGAAATTTATAATAAATACAATGGTAAAGGAAAACCACAAAATTTACAATCATATATAGATAAGTTACATACTGGATATATTGCAACGAGAAGTGGCGTAGATAAGGGAATAGATACTCATGGATTATTTGGTAATATTTTAGATACAGAAGAAGTAGAAATGTTAGAGTTAGAAACAATAAAAAATTATATTCAAAGTGTATCAAATAAGAATATAGATATATTTAAAACAGTAATATCATTAAAAGAAGAAGATGCCTTACAGTATGGATATATGAATAAAAAAGCATGGAAAGATTTATTGCAAGAAAGAATTTTTGAAATATCAAAAGCATTTAAAATACCTTTAAATGATATGGAATGGGTTGCAGCTTTTCACGCAAAAAAAGGAAGACCGCATTGTCATTTAATCATCTGGAATAAGAGCCAAGACTTATCTGTAAGAAGAAAACCATACATTTTTTTTAATAAAGTAAAAACAGCTATTGCAAAAGGAGTATTTAAGGAAGAATTAGAAGCAATGTATAATATAAAAGATGTTTCAAAAGAACAGGTAGGAAAATTATCAAAAGAAGAGTTTGAAAAATATAAGGAAAATGTTAAAAAATTATATAATAACAAAGATTTAATGTTAAGAGCAGTAGAAACAGATGAAACAGAAAATTTTTTAAATAAAGCATTAGAAAATATGAAAATAAATGAAACTATTTATATAGTTAATAATTTTGATCCAAAAAATTTTACAGAAATTATAAGAAAAGATGATAGTAAGTTTGAATTTAAAAACATAGGAGAAAAAGCAATATTATATAAAGATAATACATACTTTGAAGCGGTAACATTTCTTAGTAAATTTAGTAATTTAAAAGTAATAAATACAAAAGAAGATTTACAGGATTTTTTAGATAAAAAACAAGAAGAATTTGAACAAATAGAATCAGAACTAAAAGAAATTATGCCTAGTGTATTTAATACACCAATAATATCAAACGATATAAAAGAAGAAAATATAGAACAAATCATTAATAAAATAGCAAAGTTAGAAAAAATATCTAACTCATACCAAAGAGGATTTATATATCAATACCAAGAACCAAAAGCAAAAAGAATAATAAATGAAATTTCTTTACTATTATTAAATTCAAACGATGATTGTAAAAATAAATTTACAACATACATAGATACTTGTGTGAAAATAGATAAAGTTTTACAAAAAATAAATACATATAAGGACTATGAAAAATCAAAAAACACAGCAAGATATGAAATGCTGAAAAAAATTGGAAATCAACTATTAAAATTTATAAAAGAAACTAAAACTGAAGAATATGCAAGAAAAAAACAAGAATGGCTTGAAAGAAAAGAATATTGGAATCAAAGAAATCAGGAATTTCAAGAAGCAAAAGGAGAATTTGAGGCAAGGCAAGAATTGTATGAAAAGCAATTACAAGAAATAAATATAAGAAATTTAATACAAGATGCATATAAAATGTTATCTGAAGAAAATATAGCAAAATTTCAAAAATATAAAAGAGCAACTAAAACTTTTGGAGATTTATCAAAAAGGGAAATAAAAGAGCTAATGAAAAAAAACAAAGATGCAGGAATAGATTGGTATCACGAAATGTAGTGTTACTATATCTATTGCTTTTTTATATAAGACAAGGAGAAAAAGAAAATGTTGAAAAATGGAAAAATTGAAATGGATATAACTGTAGCTTTTGTAAAAATTTTAATGTCAAATGATATTTCAGACAAAGTAAAAGAATTAAGGTTATCAGCATTAAAAGAACTTTATAATTATTTAGAATATTATGAAGAATCTGGATATCTCGATAAGTTAATAAATAAAATAGCAGAGAAGAAAATTAGTATGATAATGGAAATAACAACTAAAGAGGAAAAGGAAAAAGTAGTAAAGCCAAATCCTCCAAGATTTTATGGAAATAAGTGTATTACTGATAAATACAATGTCCCTGAAGAAGAATTAATTTGTTGGAGTGAAACATCTCTTATAGCACCTTTGAATGAAGTTGGATTCAAGAGATATATGGAATTATTTAAAAAGATATTTCCAGATGAAGAGAGGGAAATTTTTAAAGAGAGTTATGAAGAAAATGATAATGAGGATGAGTTTGACGAACCTAATATGTAATTGTTAAAGGTTTGTTTTTTATTTTGCATAAATATAGAGAAAAGAGGTTAATTATGAGTATTATAGATAGAATAAAATCAATATTTATAAAAAATGTAGATAATGAGTTAGAAGAAGAAAAACAAGAAGAGTTTGACATATTATTAAATGATATTGATAAATGTGCATTATTCTTTAAGAATAGAGAAAAGCCATTTGTTTTAATAAAAGATAAAAATTTTCCTTTTATGCTTAATAATCCAGATTTGGTATTTATAGAAATGAATAAGCAAAATTTTGATTATTATGGAGAATTTTTTAGATTAGAACTTATGAATGAAAAAATACTTCAATTAGAAAGAGAAGAAGAACTAGAGAAAAAAACAGATAATGACTATTTAATAGATTATTTAGAACATAGTAAAAGTGATTATTCAAAAATTGTCGAAAAAATGAAAACATTTGAAATAGATCAAACACAATATAATAATTTAATAAATTCTATTAAATTGCAAATAAAAAAATCTGTAAATAATTTATATGATAACTTTGAAAATGCTAATCCTACACTAAAAACAGATAGAACATATAAAGAGATTATGAGTAATCTTATAGACTTAAAAAGTTTTTATGATAAGTTTCCATATAAGTATTATATGGAATTTAGATATAATGAAGAAAGTATATCTCATTGTGGTTATCCAGACTATATGTGGCAATCAGGTGCAGAAGGAACTTATATACATCTAGCAAAAATACCAAATAGTACAAACTGGGTATTTGAATATAATAAGTATGTAGGTGGTCCTGAACCAGATGATTATATTGTTAAATTTGCAATAGTTTCAGATAAAGAAAAAGAAACAATTTTAAAACATTGGAACGAATTACAGTATCAAAATGAATTACAATTTGAAAAAGATTATATAGAATGTGTAGCAAGAAGAAACGAAAAAGAACAACAAAGTGAAGAAGATGGGGAAGAAATGTAATTAAAATGTAAGATTTAAAATTATAATAATAAAATAATGGAAGTGGTAAAATGTTAGAAGAGTTAAATATATCAATGTCAATCGATGTAGTCAAAAAAATATTATATATTGGGGAAGAAAGTAGTTCTGGAGCAGAATATAAGTATAAAGATATAAAAGATTTGGAAGATAAAATAGGGTTTTATTTAGAAAATTATTATTTAGCAGAAATTGAATCTGCAAATAATCAAATTACACAAGATAATAATTTAGAAGAATTAGATGATGATGAAGAAACAATATAGTAATTATTTATAAATGTTAGTAAGATTTATAGATTTTTAATAATTCCTATGATATACTACCTACAGATGAGCAATTTGAAGGTGAGGATTACTTATGAATAAAGGGAAAACTGGAATATTATTAATAATATTAGGAAATATATTGTACTTGACTTATACTTTCTTTTGTGGTAATGAAGTTACACCATTTAGTGAATTTAGTTCAGGTCTGCTATTAGGTTTATCAATAGGAATTAATTTAACAGGAATAATATTATTGGTACTATATATTTCAAAAAATGAAAAAAATAAATGATTATATAGAAAAGTAAGGAGGTAAAAAATGTATAAAACTGTTGTTATAGAGTATTCTCCAAAGGCAGATGACATGGCACAAAAAGTAGAAGAAAAAGCAAATGAAATGTTACAAAATGGCTATGAACTAGTTACTATGTCAATTACAGGAACAGCAAAAGCAATTTTAGTATTTAAAAAAGGTTTGAAAAAAAGTTTTATATAAATTACAATTTTATAAGGAGAAAAGTTAAAATGTCAGTTAGTGTAAGAATAAAACAAAAATCTTTATTTAAAAAGAAATTAAATATAGAAGAAATTATTAAATTAACAAATTTATCATACGGCGTTAGTGATGAAAATTATAGAATTATTCAAAATGAAATAGGAAAGCATACATTGATCTATGATAAAAATAAACTTGCAAGAGGAATTGATATTTCGTTGAATGATACAGATGTTGTACTTCTTTTAAGTTTACCGACATCTCCATCAGAAATAAGAAAATTTTATGAAGTAATAGAAATAATATGTAAGAAGTTTAATACTCAAAACTATATTAGAGAAGAAGAGTTAGTTAGTATAAAAGATAATGAAAAATTTATCAAATATGATGAAGAAGGAAGTATAGCTGGTCTGGAAGATTTACAAGAAAAAATTGGACAGAATGAGTATAAAAGATTTGAGATATTTGGAGTATATAACCCCATATCTATTGGTATTAATGAAATTAAAAAGATAAATAATAATTTATATAATCTTGAAGAATATTTGAATAGAATTCAATCATTAGATGTATATTATGCAACACCAAGAGTATATAGAGTTAAAGAAAAATTAATTGGAATATATGCTATTGGTTCAAATATTCCAAGTGTAGTACCAACAGAGCCATACATTGTTTTAAATCAAATAAAAGGTATAGAAGAATGGTATGCAATGCTAAAAGAAGGCAAAACAATTAAATATAATGATTTCATAAATAATGCCGAGAATAAAGAATATTATGATGCAAACCATATAATTGTAACACTAAGTGATAATGAAGTAGATAATTTATTAGAAAAATATTTTATCGAGATATAAAACTGATAATAATTTTATATTATTACGAATCTATAAAAGTAGGTGCTTTTTGTACTTGCTTTTTTATTATGCAAAAAAATAAGGAAGGAGTTAAAAAATATGAATAGTTATATAGAAATGAAAGAAAGACATCAAAAGGAGGTAAATGAGTTTCCAATGAAATTTGCTTTTTCAGACGAACAATTTAAAAAAGCAATGGAGGAATTAGGATTGACTGAAAATGATTTAGACAAAATTGTAGGTATTGGAGCAGGAGGATTTATTAGAAAAACTGATGTAAATGCTTATAAAGAAATGGGAAAAAGACAATTTAAGGAATTTTGGAGAGCAATACAAGAGGATAAAGTAGGAGATGGCTTTATTAAAGAAATGTTTTTATATGAACTCGCTAACCATGAATATATAATAACAAGAGAAATTGACGATACATTAGATGCATTAGGATTAACTGATAATGATATTAGAAATAATAATAATTTGCGAACAGGTTTATTACTAGCAGAAAAAGAATATTTAGAACAATGTGAAAAACAAGAGGAAGATGAGGAAGAAATATAAAAATAAAAGAAATGGAGAATATAGAAATGATAAAAGATAAAAGAGTAAGTGAAATAATAAATGAAATTCTAAAAAAAGAAATGAATAAAACAATAGAAAGTTTTGTTCAAGTCGAAAAAGTAAATAAAGAAATAACAGGAAGAAGTTTAGAAATGGATTATAAAAATATGGTTTTATTATATCCGTCAATTTTACTAGAATATGTTGACAATTTAGAAAAAAATACAACTTATAATGAAGAACAGGGAAATATAATAAAAAATGCACAAAAACAATTAGAAAATTGGATTTCTATATATGAAAGTCCTAACATAGTATCAGAATGTTATGAATATTTAATACAAGAAAAAAATAAATTGGATAATGATTTTAAAGAAAGAACTAGAAACAAAGGCTCAGAGGAAACTTTATTATTAGCAAGTGCAAAAATTGGTGGTATTGCCCTTAGAAATTTACAAAGGGAAAATAATAATTTAGAAGGAAATATCGAAGAATATCCATATACAACAGAAGAATTAGAAATGATAGACAAGTTTAGTGAAATAACAAAAAAGCAAGAAATTATTGAAGAATATGTAGAACAAAATTATTCAGAGGAAGATGAAGAACAAATTTAATTTCAAAAAAGTTTCAAAAAACATTCATTGACGATTAAAAAAAAAGACGTTATGATTTTAATGTAAAAATATATAGTAATAAATCAAGAAGGGAGAGAAATCTTCTTTCTTTTTTTGCTATATAAGAAAGGAAACAAATGAAAAATGAAAGGTAACAAACTAAAGACAAAATTAATTGGTTTAATAATAGCTTTTTTTATTGCAGTAATATTATCAGCAATTATATCAACAATGCTACATCTGATTTTTACAAAAGTACCAGAAGAAATATTAAATCTAACACCGACAAAGATAATAACAAGTTTGCTAACTAATAGAGAACATTTTGAAATGTTTGTATTAGTAGTAATTGCATTTATGATGTTTGTTCTACTTACAGTATTTAAGGTATTTGATTTAAAAGATTATAAATCAAAAAATTATAAAGTAACAGACAATATAGAGATACCAATGCCAGTACGGAGATAGACAGACACAGCAAGGGTCTGCATGGTGGCTTTCTAAAAAAGATATTCCAAAAAAATTTGGAGTAAATAGATTAGACCCACAAAATCCAGAGATACAAAAATTAATTAAGGTAGCAAATGAAGAAAAGAAATTTATAAAAGAAGATAAAGTGTATAAAGAGCCAAAAATTTCTATTGAGCCTATATTTGAAAGTGGAGGACTAATTATAGGAAAAAAAGATAAATTAATATGCAGATCATATTTAAAAACAATTAAGGGAAAATTCAAAATACCATTTTTAAATATAAGGAAAGTAGAAGATATTTATTACATTAAAGACGATTTGCATAGTTTAACAGTACGGTGCGACAAGATCAGGCAAGAGCAGAAATCTAGTAATAGAAACCATAATGAATATTGGTTTGTCGAAAGAACCACAGAACATGATAATTTCAGACCCTAAAGGAGAATTGTACCAATATACAGCAAAAACATTAGAGAGATTAGGCTATAAAGTATATACATTAGATTTTAAGAATCCACTAAAAAGTTCAAAGTATAACTTTTTACAACCAGTAATTGAAGCAAATGCAAAGAAAGATATACCTAAGGCAGTTAACTATTGTTCAGATATAGTCGAAAGTCTAGTAGGAGAGGTAGGAAATCGAGAAGCAATATGGATTAATGGAGAAAAATCAGTTGAAAAAGCAGGAATAATGTCAGTAGTAATGGGCAATACAGAACATAAAGAATATCAAAATTTGCCAAATACTTATAACTTTATTTCTAAAATGTGTGCAGAGCAAGAAGATAAAACAATGCTTATGGATACTTATTTAGACACTTTACCAGAGGACCATCCAGCAGTAGCTAGTTTTGCAGCAGCAAGAATTGCACCTAGTAAAACAAGAGCTAGTTTTTTTACTTCTGCACTTGCAACATTAAGTATTTTTATGGATAGTTATGTCGCAAGTATGATAAGTGAATCAGAGATAGATTTTAACAAATTTAATGAAGAAAAGTCAGTTTTGTATATGATTTTACCAGATGAAAAGACAACTTTTTATTCACTTTGTAGTTTATTTGTAAATCAAGTATATACAAAATTAGTAGAACTTGCGGATGAGAGGGGTGGTAGACTAAAAATTCGTACTAATTTTATATTAGACGAATTTGGTTAACTGGTAACTTCAGTGCTATTCCTAATTTCGCTCGGCTTTTTGACAGTTGGTGGTCGGCAGACGGCATTCGCTTTAATATTTTCATACAACGGTTTTAATCAATTAAACGAAAAATACGGAGATAACACAGCTCAAATAATAATGGATAACTGTTATGTATGGAATTATTTAAAGACAAGTAATGAAGTAACGGCAGAAAAGATTTCTAAAAAATTAGGAAATTATACAACAACAAGTTGGAGTGAAAGTAATTCAAGTTCTGGTGGAGCAGTAAATAGGTCAAACTCAATGAATTTAATACAAAGACCATTACTTACTACAGATGAAATTTTAAGAATAGAAAGACCTTATTTATTGGTTATGTGTAGTGGATTATCGCCAGCAATGACATATTCTCCAGATTTAAGTAAATGGACTTTTAATGAAATGTTAGGATTAGGAAATAAAAGTTGGAACACAAAAGTTAGAGAATATAGAGAAAATCACAGAAAAATTAGAAAGATTAAGCAATTACAACTATGGAATATAGCAGAACAAACAAAACAATTTAAAAAGATATTAGAACAGAAAAAATTAATGGAAGAAAAGGAAAGAAGAATGAAAAATATAAATTTTCAAGGAAAACTATAAAAATAGAGATAATACGAAATAGATTGGACCCTAATGCGTATTATCTCCACTTCAATACAATTACTTTGAAAGCAAAAGTATTACTTATTATATATCATATAAGACCTTTGTTTTCAAGTAATTAAGGTAATTAATTTGAAAATGGAGGTTATTAAAGATGAAAAAAATACAAAAGTTAAAAAAGGGTAAATTCCAAAAACTACTATTGGCAACAACTATGGCAATTATGACATTTGCAAATAAAGTACAAGCAACAGATATTGTTTCAGAAGTAGAAGGTGGAGGAAGTATTCAGAGTAGTAAACTAGGACAAGGTTTACTAAACATTGTAAGAGATGTAACAGGTACAATTCAATGGATATTGCCTATTACTGGTGTTTGTTTCATATTGTTTTATATTTTTAAGATAATGACAGGTGATGAGCAAGACCAACAAAGGTATAAAAAATCAATTATAAAAGTTTTAGTATGTATTGTTATTGGATTATTAGCAGTAACAATAGTAAATCTTATTGCAAGATATTTTTAGAAGGAGTAGATGAAAATGACTGATACAGAAAGATTAAAAAATAGGTTAGAAGAAATACAGAAAGAAGAAAAGAATAAAGAATCAAAAGAAAAAGAATATATGGAAGAAATGAAAACTAATGAAGAAAAAAGATTAGAAAATGAGAAACAAAGAAAGAAATTAAGAGAAGAAGAAGAAAAACTACAACAGAATTTTTCAAATAAATTAGGCTCAGATGTAGCACAAAGTAAAAAGATATTTGGTTTCCTTAAAAGATATGTACTAATTGGAATTGTAACAGGAGTACCAGGAATTGCTTTAACTTATTTATGGGATAAGTGGCAAGAAAATAAAATGGTAAAAGATTTATATGAGAAAAACATTGAATCAGTAGCAAATCCAAATAATAAAGATTTAGCAAAAGAATATGAGCTTTTAAGAAGAAAATTTTATAAGGCTTATGATATAGACAAAATAGAAAGGTTAGTAAAAACATCAGAAGATATAGAAAAATTAAAAAATGACAATAAGCTATTAGAAAAATTAAACGAAGAAATAAGGAAATGCAGAGAAGAATATGAAAAAAATTTAGGAAACTACATAGAAAATCAAATCGTAAGTGAAATTCACGAAGAAACAGAAGAAACAACAGTAGTAGAAGAAACAGAAGAAGATGAAGAACCAGAGATACGGAGATAAGATTTCTATGAAGTAGAAGGAGTAGGAAAGTGGCAGCTTTAATTGCAACTATAATTGTTTATCTATTAGGATGGATTTCAGAAGCTATTTTAACATGGCTTTCTGGAGTATATACATCTATGTTTTATTTAGCTTTTGCAATAGAAATATCATTTAGAGATATTGCTACAAGTTTTAGTATATCAGGTCTATACAATGCAGTTTATATTGTAGCAATGGCAATACTTGTAATGTTTTTTGTAAAAAAGCTAATTGAAACATATATGACTTGGACAAATCGGTGATCCAGAAGATAATCCACTAAATGTTTTAATACGGATTTGTAAAAGCAATGATAGTAATGATTACATTTGGATTTATATATACTCAATTTGTAAACATCTTCTATGGAATATATAACAATTTATTAATGGGGATGACAGGTAGTTTAGAACCAGTAGTACCAGAATATAAAAATTTTGGTTTAAATGTATTTGGAGCATTTTTATATTTAATTATAGCAATACAATTAACATTACTGTATTTCCAATTTTTGACGAGAGGTTTTGAAATGCTAATCCTAAGATTAGGAATACCATTTGCAAGTATAGGACTTTTAAATGCTAATCAAGGAGCTTTTAAAGGATATATTCAAAAATTTATAAATAATGCCTTTACAATTCTAATTCAATTATTGTTAGTGCAGTTTGCAATACTTCTATTAAATGGAGGACATTTTGTGTTAGCATTTACAGCCTCTAGCATAGCTTTAAGAACACCAGCAATGTTACAAGAGTTTATGATTAGTAGCGGTGGAGGAAGTACAAGTGGAAAAGTAAATACAGTAAGTAGAGTAGTAACAATGTTCAGAAGTGGAGTAAGCAAAGGAAAGTAAGAGGTAACAATATGGATACTATTTATTATATTACAAATTTTTTGGGAGTTTTAGCAGGAATTACTTGTTGTGCAATGATTGGAGTTGCAATTTTTAAAATAATGACAGGTGATGAAACTGAACACCAAAAATATCAAACAAGGATAAGAAATGGACTAATTGCATTAATTTTAATAGTTTGTATAAGTACAGTAAAAGATACAGTATTACAATATTTCCCTTATGTAGAAAGTTCTGATGCTATTGGAGATTTTTCAGACATTCAAATTTCTCTTACAGATGGAGCATTAACAGACACTTACGAAGATGTAGAAGGTAGAAGTGTTATAAGGGTAGATGGTAACTACTATGTAAATACAGGAGAAAAACTTATAAACATAGGTGGATTTTGGGATTCTTATAAAATATGGTGTTCTGTATATAAACTCTATGATGAATGTCAAGGAATTACAAGAGGAGCAATGGCAGACGATATATATTATATGTCTTGGGAAGCAGACAAATTAGACGGACAATCACAAGGATTTCTAATGTCGGCAGATGTTAAAGGAACAATTAAAGATGACAATGATTTTAAAGATTTAATGGGAAATTGGCTAACAGAGAAATACCAACAGTATGAATGGATAAGTTAGGAGATTAAGAATATGGAAGAAGAGAAATATCAGGTACAAATTCCAGCTAATGTTAAGACTAGGACAGAATTAATAAATGGAATAGGTATAAAAGAATTAATAACAACAGCAATAGCAGGAGGAATTAGTATATTTATTGCAATTCCAATATATCTAATTAGTCAAAATTATTTAGTTTGCTTAATTTTAGTTGGAATTATAACAGGATTTACTTTTATTGCAGTTATGAAAGATAAGAATAACAGTTGTATAGCAGGACTATTAATGAATATTTATAAATACCTAAAAGGACAAAAATATTTCAAGTATGTAGTAAAGGAGAAGGATACAAATGAGTATGTTAGATAAATTATTCAGGAAACAACCTCAAATATCAGCTAACAGATTTTTAAATATAAAAGATATTCAAGGAAATTTCCTATATACACTAGATAATAAAGTCTTAGCATATTTAAAAATATATCCGAAAAACTGTAAATTAATGAGTAAAGAGGAACAAAAAAATCATGCACAAATATTAACAAGAAATTTTGCAAGTGAATTAAAACCTTTCAAACTATACTTTACGAATAGACCAGTAAATTTACAGAAAAACCAAGACTACCAAGCAGAATTAATGGATAAAGAAAAAAATGCTTTGAAATTTAGTTTACAAGGAAAAAGAAGTAGAAGTTTTGGAAATTTATCAGTAAGAGGTAGAGCATTAGAAAGTGAAATTTATTTGATAATTTGGGGTGAAAACACAGAATATGTTGAACAGGACTTATTAAAAAGGCTAAATGATTTAAAAATGAAATTTACTAATAGTGGTTATAGGACAGAAATATTAGAAGAAAGACTAATTATTCAATTAGTAAATAGTTATACTAATCCAGATGTTGCATATATGGAAGATCAAGAATATATGCAAGGACCACTAACGGTAAATTAGAAAGGAGTAAATAATGTATAAATATTATGTTTTATATAGACCTATAGGTATAGGAACAGTACCAAATGGATTTGTAGAAAAAATAAACTATGAAGAAAGACAGAGAGTAAAAGATACAACTTATAAGGCTTTTGGAGAAGTATATTACGAAGAACGATTATCTGAAAAAGAAATATATGATTATGAATTAAAAGAAGAACCAACACAAGAAGAAAAAAATAAAGTTTTAGAAGATGTCAAAAAATTAGATGATGTATATGAAAGAATAAAAGATTTAAAACTAAATGATGAAAGATTAGAACAAAAAATAGAAAAGGTATCAGAATACATCAATAGAGAAATTTGCACACAATTAAATAATAATATCATTTCACATAAAGAATATTTGAATTATATAGAATCTATAACTGAAGAAAAGGAAGAAGAAACTTTATAGAAAAGAGGATTAAAGAGATGAAAACAAAAGAAATTGAAACAATGCCAATAAATCAGGAACTCCTTAATTTAATTGCACCTCAAGGGATAGAAATAAAATCAAGTAGAGTACAATTAGGAGAGTTTTTATCTAAAATACAATATATTTCAGGGTATCCATCAAGAGTAAATATAGGGTGGCTTTTAAGTTTAAAAGACATTCCAAACACAGTAGTATCACTTGTTATAACACCTATAGAAGATGTCCAAGCATTTGTTGAAGGAGTTTCAAAAGGAATTACAACAGATAAAAATACATACAACACTACACAGAATGAATTTTTAAAGACACAAGCAGAGTACAAAATAGCAAGTGCAGAAACGATGATAAGAGAAATAACAATAGATAATATACCATATATAAATCTATCTTTCCTTGCTAAAACAAATGGAAATACAGAAAATAATTTTACAGAAAATATGAGAATAGTAAAAAATAAAGTAGCAGGAATGGGATTGAAAGCAAGATTACCAGCATTTCAGCAAGGTGTAGCACTAAAACAAGCAAGTCCTTATGATACTAAATATGATGAAATAACTGAAATTTCTAACAAACAAATGTCATTAGCAGCATTATTCAAAGGGTTACCTTTCTCTGGTAGTGGTTTAATAGATGAAAAAGGATATTATATTGGAACAGACGAAGATGGCAGAGCAATTATTTTAGATACTTTTATAAAAACCTCTGATAGACCAAATAGTAATATAACAATAAGTGGTGCAAGTGGTAGTGGAAAATCATACTTAGCAAAAAAAATAATGTTAAATGAGTGGATGAATGGTTGTAAATTTTATGTTTTGGACCCAGAATCAGAATATAAGGCAATGTGCAAAGAAATTGGAGGTAAATGGATTGATTGTAGTGGTGGAAAGGGCAAAAATGTAGGAAGAATAAACCCATTACAAGTAAATAAATTGCCTAATAATATTGAAGATGAGGATGAAGAATATAGCAGTACAAAGTCAGCATTAGCTTTGCACATGGACTTTCTAACAGCATTTTTTAAATTATATTTTCCAGAAATAACGAGTTTTCAAATGAGTTTGTTAATGGAAACATTGGAACAATTATATAAGAGTTTTGGAATAACTTATGATACAGATATAGACAATATAAAAAGAGATAAATTTCCTATTATGAAAGATTTGTACGAATTACTAGAAATAAAGGTAAATGATAAAAATACACAGCATAGAGATGAATTAGAAATTATAAAATCAATAGTTAGAAGTTTAGCAATAGGACATAATGCAGAAATATTTAATGGTTATACAACCATAGAAGAAGATAATGATTTCTTATGCTTAGATATTTATTCTTTACAAGGTGCATCAGCAAATATAAAGAGTTGTCAATATTTGAATATGTTAAGATTCTGTGAGGATAGAGCATTTAGAAATCGCGAAGAAAAGTGCTATGTTGTATGTGATGAGGCATATTTGTTAATAGATAAAAAAGTACCACAAGCAATAGAGTTTATGAGAAATTTTAGTAAAAGATGTAGAAAATATGAATGTGGACTTATTACAATTTCTCAAAATATTTTGGATTGTCAACCCTTTTTTAGACAATTTTTATAAGGACACTTTTTTATAT
>CAKNNA010000040.1 GCA_930989765.1 uncultured Clostridium sp.
CTCTTATCGAGCTGGATTTTTTGTTTCTTGGGTTCCTATTTCAGGACACCCTCATGTCAACCCAATGTCAACCTTTTTTTCACAAACTTCCAATTGCAGTTTTTATAGCTATTGCGGATTTTTCTAATTTAAGCTTTTCTTCTTTGTCTAGATTTAATATATTAGATTTAATAATTCCAGATTTGCCAATAATAGAAGGTGTGCTAATAAAAATACCATATTCATCTATATAAGAACATACTGGCAAAGTACAATTTTCATCAAATAATATTGCTCTTGTTATTCTTGTTAATGCTGAGGCTACACCATAGCATGTAAAACCTTGAAGTTTACCTACAGTAAAACCTGCTTTTTTTACAACATTTTCTATTTCAGTTATTTCTGATTCTGGTAACTTTGGTATATTTACTGTAGACCACGGAATAAATTGACTATCCCCATGTTCTCCTAATACATATCCTGTAAGTTCACTAATTGGTTTTGAGTATTTTTTAGATAACACATATTTTAGTCTTGCTGTATCTAGCAAAGTTCCTGAGCCAATAATTTTTGATGTAGTTTGCCCTGAATACTTCCAAGTTACATATGTCATAATGTCTAATGGGTTACTTGCGATTAAATAAATTCCAGAAAAACCACTATTTTTTATTTTTGGAATGATATCTTTAAAAATAGAATTTGCTTCATATAAATCTTCCATTCTAGATTTTTTTGTAGTACTTTGTTTTGGCCCTGCTGTAATACATACAATATCCGCATCTATGCAGTCTTTATAGTCACCTGCAATTATTTTCGCATTACTATTTAAATTAAATAAACTGTGACATAAATCTAATACCTGACCTTGTAATTTTTCCTTGTTTATATCTATTAATACAATTTCGTTTATTCCTAATATTTGATTTAGCACTGTATAACAATATGTAATTCCTACATTTCCACATCCTACTATTACAATTTTACTCATAAGATTTTCCTCCGAATTTTTATTATAAAAAATTATATTAGCTTTATCTATTATGTAATTTTACTTATTTTTGCTTTTTTATTTTACTATACTATTATTAAAATAGCAATATAAAATTTGGGTCAAGCACTTGTATCTCTTTCTTGTATAAATATAAAAATTCGTTAGAAGTTTTAATCTTATAATTAATTAGGTAACTTAATTAGATTTAATATAACATTACTATTTTAAAAAATCAATATATTCAAACTGTAAATTTTGTAATATTTTGGTACAAAAAGTCATATTTTATTATTTAGTAATTAATGTTTTTACTATAATTAAACTATGTACTTTTTTGTTAATTATTTTTTTAGTTAATTTTTGCAAATACATTAATTTACATTATATTGCAAATTTCATCATTTTAATTAAGTTACCTACTTAATTAGATTTAGATATGGAGAATAAAAAAATGAATTTTAAAAAATGTAATTTTCAAAAAAATAAAATGGTAAAAAATTATTTCAATAACAAAAATATAGAACAAGGATCAATAACATTATTTACACTAATATCAATAATATTTTTCTTAATAATCGGAATAGGAATATACATAAATGTAAGTAATAAAGAAGTATCACAGGTTTCAGAAATTGAAAAGATAAAAAGTGAATATCAAATAAATAAAGAACAGATGGATGAAAAATATGAAGAAATTATGGATAATGTAAATCAAAAAGTAGTAATTACATTAAAAAAAGTATCTGATAATTCTGACTATGTATCAGGAACATGGACAAATGATTCGGTTAAGGTCAAAATAGAATATCCAGAAGGTACTATAGAAGATGACAAAATTATATATGTAAATGGAAAGAAAGTTCCATATAAAGAAGAAATGATAATAGAAGAAACAAGCACAATAAAGGTAATTTTCAATGGTAAAGAGCAAAACATACAAATAAATATAGATAAAACCATGCCAACACTTACAATAACAGCAAATAAGCAATCACCAACAAATGCAAGTAGTATAACATATACATTTAAATTTAGTGAAGATGTAACAGAATTTACTCAAGATGACATACTAGTCACAAATGGAACAAAAGGCGCATTTAGTGGAAGTGGAAAAACATATACATTAGTAGTAACAAATAGTGGAAGTACAACACAAACAGTCAAAGTAAATGCAAATGTATGCAAAGATATTGCTGGAAATGGAAATCTAGAATCAAACAAACTTACAATAACAATAGATAAAGAAGCACCAACAGTAATAATAACAGCAGATAGAAAATCACCAACAAATGCAAATAGTATTACATATACATTTACATTTAGTGAAAATGTAACAGGTTTCACAGCAGATGATGTAACAGTTACAAATGGAACAAAAGGAACATTTAGTGGAAGTGGAAAAACATATACATTAGTAGTAACAAACACTGGAAGCACAACTCAGAACTTAAAAGTAGATGCAAATAAATGTACAGATACAGCAGGAAATGGAAATATTGCATCAAGTACATTCACAATGGCAATAGATAAAGAAAAACCAACAGTAACAATAACAGCAGATAAAAAATCACCAACAAATGCAAGCAGTATCACATACACATTCACATTTAGTGAGGATGTAACAGGATTTACAACCGATGATATACTAATCACAAACGGAACAAAAAGTACATTTAGTGGAAGTGGAAAAACATATACATTAGTAGTAACAAACTCTGGAAGCACTACTCAAACTATAAAAGTAGATGCAAATAAATGTACAGATACAGCAGGAAATGGAAACACTGCATCAAGTACATTTACAATTACAATAGATAGAACTTCTCCAACAGTTTCAATATCAGCAAATCAAAATTCTCCTACAACAGCAACTAGTATAACTTATACTATTACATTTAGTGAAAGTGTAACAGGATTTACTCAAGATGATATACAAGTTACAAATGGTACAAAAGGTGCATTTAATGGAAGTGGTAATAAATATACTTTAGTTGTAACACAAAGTAGTAGCACAACTCAAACAGTAAAAATAAATGCAAATGTATGTACAGATACAGCAGGAAACGGAAATAGTGCTTCAAATACACTTACTATTGAAATTAATAGAAGACAAACATTAACAATAAATCCAAATGGAGGAAAATACAATGGAACTACTTCACAAACTTATATAAGTCAAGATCCAAATACAAAATATACATTATCAAATCCTACCCCTCCATCAGGATATATAGTATACTTTGATGGAAATGGTGGAACACCAAGAACAGGTAGTATTAATTCAACAAAATCATTTTCAAATTGGTCACATACTAGTGGTGCTGGAAGTTTAAGTGGAAATACATATACTTTTGGTACAAGTGGCGGAACAGTAACTGCAAATTACTCAAATGGAAGTATAACACTAACATCTGCCTCAAGAAGTGGATATATATTCCAAGGATGGTATGATAGAAATGGAAAATATATAGGAACATCAGGAACTACTTATACCCCAACTGCAAATATAACATTATATGCACATTGGCAACTTGCAGTAGCTCAAATTGGAAGTACATTGTATCCAAGTTTAGCAAGTGCAATTAATGCCGTACCTGCAAATAATGTTCAAACAACTGTAACACTATTAGTAAGTACAACTGAAACAATAACAGTACCTGCAAATAAAAATGTTAGACTAAATTTAAATGGAAAAACTTTAACTGGAGCTTCCTCATCAGATGCAACACTTACCAATAATGGAACAACTTATGTTTATGGAGGCACAATAACAAAAGGTTCATTTACAATATATAATAACAAAACTTTAACAGTAGCTAGTGGAACAATAGGCCCTGCTATAACATATTATGCAATAACTAATAAGGGAAGCTTAAATATTACTGGTGGAACAATACAAAATAGTGTAAGCTATACTGTAGAAAACACATCAAGTATGAGTATGTCAGGAGGAACAATTAGTTTAACAGGTACAAATAATTTAACAGCTTTAATGAATTTAGGAACTCTTTCAATGACAGGTGGATCTGTAGACTCATATGCACATGGTTTAGTTACAAGAGGCACAAATGCTTATTCATATGTCACAAATGCTACCATTACAGCAAGAAATAACATAGGAATTTTCTCAGATGAAGGAGGACTTGCAAATGTATATAATAGTAGAATAAACTGTACAAATGCATATGTAGCTAACCAAGATAAAAATGGAAAATTGATATTATACAACTGCACTTGGTCAACAAATACTAAGATGACAATGAATGATGGTATTATTGCAGTATTTACAGATTCAACATTTTACGATGTTTATTGTTACGGTTATTCTGGTACTAGTAGAGTAACATTCCCTACTTGGACAGCTGCTAATAATCAAGATGATATAACATGGGGAGACGGAACAAAAACAACCAATACAAATAATGATGTATGGTACTATAGAGTCTATAGATCAAGTCATAATAACGAAGGTGGCACTTATTATACTCACATATATCAAGAAATTAACGGAAGTTTATCTCTTATTTCAGATAAAGTACAAGTAAACTACTAAAAAAATGTCCATTTGGTGCCTGTCACCAAATGGACATTTTTTATTCTGATTCCATTATTTCTTTTATTTTTTCTTCTTCTATTTCAGTATTAATCTTAATGTCTTGGTATTTTTTCATACCTGTTCCTGCTGGAATTAATTTTCCAATTATTACATTTTCTTTTAATCCTATTAGGTCATCTGTTTTTCCTTTAACTGCTGCTTCTGTTAATACTCTTGTTGTTTCTTGGAATGATGCTGCAGATAGGAAACTGTCTGTTGCAAGTGAGGCTTTTGTTATTCCTAGTAATACTCGTTTTCCTGTTGCTGGTCTTTTGCCTTCTGCTATTGCTTGATTGTTTTTGTCTTCAAATTCGTACATGTCTATTAGTGAGCCTGCAAACATGTCTGTGTCTCCATTGTCTTCGATTCTTACTTTTTTAAGCATTTGTCTTCCTATAACTTCAATATGTTTGTCGTTTATATCAACACCTTGGTTTCTATAAACTTTTTGTACTTCTGAAATTAGGTATTCATATACTCCTTCTGGTCCTTTTAATGTTAGAATTTCTGATGGGTTTATTGATCCTTCTATTAGAGGTTCTCCTACTTTTATAAAGTCACCATCTTTTACTTTCATTTTTGATCCAAATGGTATTGTATATGTTTTTGCTTCGTCTTTTCCTGTAACTACTACTTCTTTTTTCTTCTTTGTTTCTTTTATTTTTACTGTACCATCTATTTCAGTAATAATTGCAAGTCCTTTTGGTTTTCTTGCTTCGAATAATTCTTCAACCCTTGGAAGACCTTGTGTAATATCTGCAACACCTGCAACACCACCAGAGTGAATTGTTCTCATTGTAAGCTGTGTTCCTGGCTCTCCGATTGATTGTGCAGCAATTATTCCGACTGATTCTCCTATTGATACTAAATCACGTCTAGCAAGACCCATACCATAACATTTTTGACATACACCATGTTTTGAATGGCATCCTAAAACTGAACGTACTTCTAGCTTTTCTATTCCTGCTTCTACTATTTTGTCTGCTATATCTTCATTAATCATAGTGTCTTTGTCTACTATTAATTCGTTTGTATTTGGATTTATTACATCTTTCACTGGGTATCTTCCTATTAGTCTTTCTTGCATTTTTTCTATTACTTGATTTCCATCTTTTATGTCATATACTATAATTCCTTCTTCTGTTCCACAGTCTGGCTCTCTTACAATTATATCTTGTGATACATCAACTAATCTTCTTGTTAAATATCCAGAGTCTGCTGTTCTTAGCGCTGTATCTGAAAGTCCTTTTCTTGCACCATGGGCAGATATAAAGTATTCTAGAGCATCTAGTCCATCTGCAAATGATGATTTAATTGGTATTTCTACCGCTTTACCTGTTGTACTTGCCATAAGACCACGCATACCTGCAATTTGTCTTAATTGGTTCATATTACCACGGGCTCCTGATTTTACCATCATATATATTGGGTTTAAGTCATCAAAGTTATCTTCCATAGCTTGGCTTACTTTGTTTGTTGTTTCTTCCCATATTTTAATTACAGCATTGTAACGTTCGTCATCTGTAATTAAACCTCTTTGATAGTGTTTTCTGATGTCTTCTACTTTTTTATCAGCTTCTTGTAAAAGTGCTTTTTTAGCTTCTGGTACTTTTACATCACTCATAGAGAATGTAATACCAGCTAAAGTTGATTCTTTAAATCCTAGTGCTTTTATATAGTCTATTACTTCTGCAGATTCTGTTAAACCATGTTTTCTTATTACTCTTTCTATTATATTTCCCATTGATTTTTTCATTACTGGGAAGTTTATTTCGTATTGGAATGGATCTTCGTCTCTATTTATAAATCCTAGGTCTTGTGGTATTCCTTGGTTGAATATAATTCTTCCAACACTTGTTTCTATTTTTTTAGATTTTTCTTCTCCATTTATTTCTTTTGTAATTCTTACATATATTTTTGCATGAATTCCAACTTCGTGATTTTCATATGCCATTATTGCTTCTTCTGGGTCTTTGAAGTATTTTCCTTCTCCTTTTTCTCCTTCTAATACCATTGTTAGGTAATAGCTTCCTAGAATCATATCTAGTCTTGGTACTGCTACTGGTTTACCATCTTGTGGTTTTAAAAGGTTATTTGTTGCAAGCATTAAAAATCTTGATTCTGCTTGTGATTCTGGTGAAAGTGGTAAGTGCACTGCCATTTGGTCACCATCGAAGTCTGCATTGAATGCTTCACAAACTAGTGGGTGAAGTTTTATTGCTCTTCCTTCAACTAAAACTGGCTCGAAACTTTGAATTCCAAGTCTATGAAGTGTAGGTGCACGGTTTAGCATTACTGGGTGATCTTTTATAACATCTTCTAGTATTCCCCATACTTCTGGTTTTAGTCTTTCTACCATTCTTTTTGCATTTTTAATGTTTTGTGCTATTCCTCTTCCTACTAATTCTTTCATTACAAATGGTTTGAATAATTCTACTGCCATTTCTTTTGGAAGTCCACATTGATAAATTTTAAGTTCAGGTCCTACAACTATAACTGAACGTCCAGAATAGTCAACACGTTTTCCAAGTAAGTTTTGACGGAATCTACCTTGTTTTCCTTTTAATAGGTCTGATAATGATTTAAGTGGTCTGTTTCCGGCTCCTGTTACTGGTCTTCCACGTCTTGAGTTATCAATTAGGGCATCTACAGATTCTTGTAACATTCTTTTTTCATTTCTTACTATTATTTCTGGTGCTCCTAGTTCTAGTAGTCTTTTTAATCTGTTGTTTCTGTTTATAACTCTTCTATATAAATCATTTAAGTCTGATGTTGCAAATCTTCCACCATCTAATTGTACCATTGGTCTTAAGTCTGGTGGTATAACTGGTACAACATTCATAATCATCCATTCTGGTCTGTTTCCTGATATTCTAAAAGATTCTACAGTATCTAGTCTTTTGATAAGTTTTACTTTCTTTTGTTCACTTGCTGATTCTATTTCTTTTTTGATTGATTTTGATAATTTATCTAAGTCTATTTCTTCTAGTAATTTTCTTAAAGCTTCTGCTCCCATTTCTGCCTTAAAAGAATTTTTTCCGTATTTTTCTACGGCTTCATGATATTCTTTTTCTGATAATACTTGGCATTTTGTAAGGTCTGATTTACCTTTTTCAACAACAATATATGAAGCAAAATATATAACTTTTTCTAGGTTTCTTGGTGATACATCAAGCATTAAAGCTATTCTACTTGGTATTCCTTTAAAATACCATATATGTGCAACTGGTGCTGCAAGTTCAATGTGTCCCATTCTTTCACGTCTTACTTTTGATTTTGTAACTTCAACTCCACATCTATCACAAACAATGCCTTTATATCTTACTCTTTTATATTTACCACAATGGCATTCCCAATCTTTTACTGGTCCAAATATTCTTTCACAAAAAAGCCCGTCTCTTTCAGGTTTTAATGTTCTGTAATTTATAGTCTCAGGTTTTTTTACTTCACCTTTTGACCATTCTCTTATTTTTTCATCTGATGCGATACCTATTTTTAACTTATTAAAAATATCTAATTCGTCCACTATTTTTCCCCCTATAAATTTAAATTTGGGTAATCTTAAAACAATTTATAAGCTATCCACTGCACGAACAATATTTTTTGTCGCTTACTTATTTTTTAAGATTTATTTAATTGTAATTTTTAAATTTTTTATTAAATTTAATTTTTTAATAAATTATTATTTTTTTATATACTATTTTTAAGTTTTTAGCTTTCTCCTTAAAATTTATTTAAAATTTTAAGGAGAAGCTATTTTAATAGTTATCATTGTCATTATCTAAATTATCTCTTGCTAGACTAGAGTCGAACAATTCTTCTTCTCCTTCATCTCCTAGTTCTGAAAATAATTCGTCATTTTCTTCATCTTCTAATGGCATTTCTTCGTCTTCTAATGGTATGCCTTCTTCATCACCTTCAAAGTCACTTGTGTCTTCTACATAACCATCTTTTAAGTCTCCTTCTGTTACGACTTCTTCTTCATTTAATATTTTTCTGTCTTTTTCTGGGTCATATTCTATTCCGTCTTCTATGTTTTCTTTTAGTTCAAGTTCTTGATTGTCTTCTGAGTATAGTCTTACATCTAGACCTAATGATTGTAATTCTTTTACTAATACTTTAAAGCTTTCTGGAATACCAGGCTCTGGTATGTTTTCTCCTTTTACTATTGCTTCATATGTTTTTACTCTTCCTACTACATCGTCTGATTTTACTGTTAACATTTCTTGAAGTGTATATGCTGCTCCATATGCTTCTAGTGCCCATACTTCCATTTCTCCAAAACGTTGTCCACCAAATTGTGCTTTTCCTCCTAGTGGTTGTTGTGTTACAAGTGAATATGGTCCTGTTGAACGCGCATGTATTTTATCATCTACTAAGTGGTGTAATTTAAGCATATACATTACTCCGACTGTAATTGGTTTGTCAAAAGGCTCTCCTGTTCTTCCATCATATAATATAGATTTTCCGTCTTTAGTCATTCCAGCTTTTGCTAAAAGCTCTTCTACATCTTGTTGGGTTGCTCCATCAAATACTGGTGTTGATACATGCCATCCTAATGCTTTTGCAGCACCTCCTAGATGTACTTCTAGAACTTGTCCTAAGTTCATACGTGATGGAACTCCAAGTGGGTTTAGTAATATATCAATTGGTGTTCCGTCTGGCATAAATGGCATATCTTCTTCTGGTAATACTCTTGATATAACACCTTTGTTACCATGACGTCCTGCCATTTTGTCTCCTACTGATATTTTTCTTTTTGTTGCTATATAACATCTTATTATTTGGTTTACACCAGGCCCTAATTCATCAGAATTGTCTCTAGTGAAGATTTTTACATCTACTATTGTTCCTGCTTCTCCATGTGGTACTCTTAAAGATGTATCTCTTACTTCTCTTGCTTTTTCACCAAATATTGCACGTAATAATCTTTCTTCTGCTGTTAATTCTGTTTCTCCTTTTGGTGTTACTTTTCCAACTAGTATATCTCCTGTTCTTACTTCTGCTCCTATACGTATAATACCATTTTCATCTAGGTCTTTTAAGACATCATCTCCAACATTTGGTATATCTCTTGTGATTTCTTCTGGACCTAGTTTAGTATCACGACATTCACAGTCATATTCTTCTATGTGAATTGATGTAAATACATCTTCTTTTACTAGTCTTTCATTTAGTAAAATAGCATCTTCATAGTTGTAACCTTCCCATGTTGAAAATGCAACTAGTACATTTTTTCCAAGTGACATTTCTCCATTTTTTGTAGATGGTCCATCTGCTATTGCATCACCTTTTTTTACTTTTTCTCCTGTTTTTACTATTGGTCTTTGATTTATACAAGTTCCACCATTTGTTCTTTTAAATTTGCGAAGTTTATGTACTACTGTTTTTCCGTTTTTGTATTTTACTGTGATATTATCACCTGTTACTTTTTCTACAACTCCATCGTCTTCTGCTAAAATTAAAATTCCTGAGTCTTTTGCAGCTCTATATTCCATTCCTGTTCCTACTATTGGTGCTTCTGTAATCATAAGTGGTACTGCTTGACGTTGCATGTTTGCACCCATTAGGGCTCTTTTTGCATCATCATGCTCTAAGAATGGTATCATTGCTGCTGCTATTGATACTAGTTGTTTTGGTGATACATCTATGTATTGTACTTGGTTTTTGTCAACTTCGATTATATCGTTTTTATATCTTACTCTAATTCTGTCATTTATGAATTCACCATCTTCTGTCATTGGCTCTGAAGCTTGGGCTATTATGTAATTATCTTCTATATCTGCACTCATGTATTCTACTATGTCTGTTGCTTTGTGAGTTTCAGGGTCTATTTTTCTATAAGGTGTTTCTATAAATCCATATTCATTTATTTGTGCAAATGATGATAGTGCTGATATTAATCCTATGTTTGGACCTTCTGGTGATTCTATTGGGCATAATCTACCATAGTGTGTATAGTGAACATCACGCACTTCGAATCCTGCTCTTTCTCTTGTTAGTCCTCCTGGTCCTAATGCTGATATTCTTCTTTTATGTGTTAATTCAGAAAGTGGGTTTGTTTGGTCCATGAATTGTGATAATTGTGATGAACCAAAGAATTCTCTTATTGCTGATGTTATTGGTTTTGTGTTTATTAATGTTTGTGGTGTAACAACATCTAGGTCTTGTATTGTCATTCTTTCACGTACTACTCTTTCAAGTCTTGTTAGACCAATTCTGAATTGATTTTGTAAAAGCTCTCCTACACAACGTATTCTACGGTTTGCTAAGTGGTCTATATCGTCTTTTTTTCCTAATCCGTGTGATAGATTTAGTAAAAAGTTTATTGATGCTATCATGTCTTCTGTTGTTATGTGTTTTGGTATTAATTCATCATATCTTTCTTTTAAGATTTTTAGTAGGTCTTTTTCGTCTGTTGAGTCTATTATGCTTTTTAATACTTCATAATTTACATTTTCTTTGAAATGAAGAGAACTTAAATCCACATTTGGTATTACTTTGTGGATATTTACTGTTCCATTTCCTATTATTCTTACTTGTTTTTCTCCTACTAATACATCTACTATATTTATTCCTGAATTTTGGATGTTTTCTGCTGTTTCTTCAGATATAACTTCTCCTGCTTGTACTAAAACTTCTCCTGTTTCAGGGTCTATTATGTCTTTTGCAGATATTTTTCCTTTTATTCTTCCTGCTAGTGCTAGTTTTTGGTTAAATTTAAATCTTCCTACTTTTGCTAGGTCATATCTTCTTGTGTCATAAAATAGTCCATTAAATAGATTTTTTGCTGCATCTACTGTTGGTAATTCTCCCGGTCTTAATTTTTTGTAGATTTCTATTAGTGCTTCTTCTTGTGTTTTTATTGTGTCTTTTGCAATAGTTGCTGAAAGCATTTCTTCTTCTCCAAATAGTTCTCTTATTTGGTCGTCAGATATTACACCTATTGCTCTTAAAAGTGTTGTTACAGGTACTTTTCTTGTTCTGTCTACACGTACCCAGAATATATCGTTTCCGTCTGTTTCATATTCAAGCCATGCACCACGAAGTGGCATTACTGTTGATGTATATGTCTTTTTTCCTGTTTTTGTGTCAAATATTTCATCATAATAACATCCTGGTGAACGTACTAATTGGCTTACTACTACTCTTTCTGCACCATTTATTATGAATGTTCCACTGTCTGTCATTAGTGGAAAATCTCCTAAGTAGATTTCTTGCTCTTTTATTTCTCCTGTTTCACGGTTTATTAACCTTACTTTTACGTGTAACCTTGTTGAATATGTTGCATCTCTTTCTTTGGCTTCTTCTAGTGTGTATTTTGTTTTGTCTTCCATGTAGTAGTCAAAAAATTCTAGTACTAGGTTTCCTGAAAAGTCTTCGATTGGTGAAATATCTTTTAGTACTTCTCCTAATCCTTCTTCTACAAACCAGTCGTATGAATCTCTTTGCACTTTAATTAAGTTGGGCATTTCTATATAGTCTCCAACTTTTGCAAAGTCTTTTCTTGATGCTTTTTCATATTGAATGTCTCGAATTTTCAAAAAAATCACTCCTTATTTTATTTTGAAGCAGAAATAATTTATTTTGATTTTAGGAAAAGTCCTTCTTAGAGTATAGGCTTTTTACAATTGGCTTTAAATGCCTGCTTTACATTTAAGTTACTTGCTTTAGTTTCTATATCTAATTCCTCTTTTCTTAAAAAATTTAAAACTTATTAAAATTGACTTGATTTCTTTTGATTTCATATGTATAATTTCATATGTGTAATTTGTAAAATTTTTTTGATTTTTGAAATTAGTTTTGAGCATTTCTAAAAATGCATAAAATTCAAATTGTATTATACCAAATTTTAGCAGAATATGTCAAGGTTTTGGTGAAGTTTTATATAAAAAAATATAAAAGCTACATTATTGCAAAAAAAATTAATTTTTATAAGCTTATTTTTTCTAAAATTAATTATTTAAACTCTAATTGTAGCTAAAAGAAAGGATGGAATTTTAATTTATGTCAGCATTACCATTAGTTGTAAAATACATACTAACAGCAATAGTAGGAATGATACCAATTATCGAATTACGAGGAGCAATACCTGTTGGAGTTTTTACTTTCCATTTAAATTATATTGAATCTTTTATCTTTAGCTTTATTGGAAATATTATTCCTGTATATTTTATTGTAAAATATATAAGACCTTTATTTGACTTTTTTGGAAGATGGAAACCTTTTAAAATAATTATAGATTGGGCTTCTGAAAGAGCTACTAGAAAAATTGAAGAAAGTGAAAAATTGCAAAATTTTGCAGCTTTAGGGCTATTTTTGTTCGTCGCAGTTCCTTTACCCGGAACTGGTGCTTGGGTTGGGTCTTTAATTGCAAACTTTTTAGATTTACCTCCTAAAAAGGCTATCCCTCCAATTGTACTTGGTGTTTTTGCTGCGGGAATTATTGTTTTAGCTCTTACTGCCGCTGCAAATGGTGGTATTCAATATTTGATGCAAAGAGGATAGTTAAATTATATGAAAAAATCTCAGAAAAATTAATCTGAGATTTTTTTGTTTTATTATTCTTATCTGCTTTTTATGTTTTTAATATAGTTCCGTTTTTATCAAATGTTTACATTTGATACGCCATAATGTATCTTTTTAATTTAGTTTTTGAAATAAATTAATACAAATTTTCCTTTAAGCCTTGACAATACTAAATATTATATAGTTAAAGTAAATCTTGTACCAAAATTACTATATGCTCTACTTGGATAACTACCATTCCTACTAATTAATGAATAACTTTCTGCTGCATCCCCTCCACGGTTAACTCTACCATAAGTTCCATAATTTTCTAAAGTCCATTCTATATGACATCCCCATACATCAAAAACATTGTTTACTATGTCATTAAGCTCTGCTCCTGTAATTTCATTTTTATTTCTCTCTGCTGTAATAGTTGGTTTTGTGTCTGTTTCATTCCCTCCATTTTCTACTTTTATTCCATTTTCTTTCATCCATAACATCATCGCATCATACTGACTTCCCCATATCATACTACTTGTAATTTTATTACTGATATTTTGATTTGTATTATATTCTTTCGCTTTACTATATAATCCATACCAATTTTTTAATGATGCCTCACCAGCATTAACTGTTGTTATATTATTTTCTTCTATACTTGCATTTTTACTTACTGGCTTATTCTCGTTTGTTAAACTCATTTCATATCTACTTACATAAAACCCTCCGTACTTAGCTACTGATAACGCCATTTTTTTAAATTCATTTTCTATATTTGATACTATCTCTAAATTATTATCTGTATCATAATCTGTTACAAAATCTGGCTCTCTTAAGCCACTATCTTTAGTATATGTTTGTGTCTTTAATGTACTATCAAAATTTTCAAATAAATCTAATGCATACAACTTTCCACATATTTCTTCTGAACTTTCGTGCACAGTACATATTAATTTTGTATCATTTTCAGTTAATATAATATTACATTGGTCATCTGCTTTCTTATTTTTGCACATTAACATCTTATTTATATCGCTTACTGGTACCCATACAAATTCACTTTCATCTGGTCCTATTACTACTAGTCCTGTATCTATTGTTTGTTCTTCCTCTTTTTCTGATACCTTAAACCCTTCTGGTATTGTTGCTTTATCTTTATTTCCATCTTCATAATTATTCTTTACTGTTGCCTCTGATTCTTCTCCCGGAACTAATGTGTCTGATTCTTCTGGTCCTTTTCCTACTTCTACATCTCCTATTATATCTGATACTGGAATATCATACCCTCCATTATCAGTCTTCAAAACCTTATCTTTTATCTCTTCTCCATCCCCTGTTATTTCTCCATACTTATCTAATATACTTGTTAATTCATCTTCTGACAAATCTGCTCCTTTTTTATTTGCTTGCTCTGTCAAAATATCTAATCTTGCTTGTTCTATTACATCTGCTATTATTGTCTGCTTTTTTGCCTCTACTGCATTACTTAATATCCCATTTGACCCGGATAATGCTGAAATTGTTACTCCTGCAAGTATCAACAATACAATTATTGTCCTGATATTCCGTTATGACTATTTTTTTAAATTTAGCCAACATTTTGTAATTTATTATCTTCTTTTCCCATATTTAAAATATTGAATTTATAATATATAGTTATTTCTTTATTCTCTGATATTTCTATCTTATCTACTAAAGATACAAGCATTGTCCTTGTTATCTCTTTCATATTTACGAAATCTTTAACAAGTTTATCGATGTCTACTGATGAATCTTCTTTTTCTTCTAACTCTTTTAATTGCTTTATTCTTTCTTCTGATTGTTTTCTACTTTCTATTTGTCTTGAATAAAGTCTTGAAAAATCTTCATCTTCAAACAGTCCATTGTATTTATCTTCATATAACTTGT